>JALQXR010000301.1 GCA_023263105.1 Marivivens sp.
CGGAGGTTCGACCGACAGCGGGCCGTCCTATCTGGGCCGAGGCGTGTCAAAGTATTCGCGTGCCTCGACCAAAGCCGAATGGAAGGGCCTGATCGCCGCGCGTGCGCAGGCGGGCTGCCCGTTGGTCATCGGAACCGCGGGAACCTGCGGTACCGACAGCACGGTCGACTGGCTGGTCGAGATCACCCGCGAATGTCTGGCCGAACTGGGCCAGACCGCGCGTATCGCGACCCTGCGCTGCCAGCAGCCAGCCGACCGTGTGATCGACGCTTTGGCGGCGGGGCGCATTGGGGAACTGGGCAACGCGCCTCTGATTTCCGACGAGATCCTGCGGGCTTGCGGAAACATCGTGGCGCTTGCAGGGGCCGAGCAGGTGCTGGCGGCGCTGAACACCGGCGCGGACATCGTCATCGCGGGCCGCACGACCGACACGGCGATCATTTCCGCCCTGCCGCTGTCCCGAGGCGACCACGCAGGCGCGGCATGGCACGGCGCAAAGATCGGTGAATGTGGCGCCTTATGTGCCACCAACCCGCAGTCCGGCGTCATCCAGATCGACTTTGACGCGACGGGCTTTACCGTCACCCCGCTGGCCGAAGGCTCGGTCTGCACGCCGCACACCGTTTCCGCCCATATGCTTTACGAAAACTCGGACCCGTTCATTCTGCACGAGCCGGGCGGATACCTTGACGTGCGCGGTGCGCGCTACACCCAGGCGACCGCCGACGCCGTGCGGGTCGAAGGCTCGGTCTGGGTGCCGTCGGACAGCTACACCGTCAAACTAGAAGGCTCGCGCGTTGCGGGCTTTCAGACCATCCTTCTGGCGACGATCCGCGACCGCCACTATGTGCAGAACGTCGAACGGTGGTGCGACGATATCATCGACCGCCACGCCGCGAAAATGGTGGACCGGCTGGGCGCCGACAGCGCCGCTCTGGTGCGGTGCGACCTGCGGATCATGGGGGTCAACGCGACGCTTGGCGGGCTAGAAGCCCGCGAGGCGGGGGCCGCCGAAGTCGGGGTTCTGGGCATACTGACCGCGCCGACACAAGCGCTTGCCAACGAAGCGGGCAAATTGCTCAACCCCTATCTGTTGCACCACCCGCTGACCCGCGAAGAAGAGCAGCCGACCTTTGCCTTCCCGTTCTCTCCGGCTGAAATCGACCGAGGCGCGACCTATGAATTCTGCCTCAACCACGTGATGGAACTGGACGACCCGATGGAGGCGTTCGCGCTGGAGGTATTCGATGCCTGAACTGGGACAGATCGTGCAAAAGGTCCGGTCGAAAAATGCGGGCCCGTTCTGGCTGACCATCGACGTCTTTTGCGGCACGTCCGAGGCCTATGACAGGGTGCGCACAGGTGTCGCGACCGACCGTGTCGCCGCCCTGTTCGGAGCCGATCCCGATGCGGTCAAACGGTTCGACATCGCGGACCTTTGCGTTGTCAAATTCTCGCTCCCCCGACCGCATACCCAAGGCACGGTGGACGACCGTGACATGCACGGCGCGGGCTGGGCGCCGCTTCTGGCCGAACTAGAGATCCGCTGACCCCGCATTATCCGCCGCGACAGGGATCAGGGCACTTTACAGGTAACGCCAATGGCTTAGTTTGGGCCCAAAGGCGGTGCGCTGGCCATGCTCGACCAAAGTCCCAAGACATTCACATCCGGCGTCGTCCCCGATCCGGGCCCGACCGGTGCGCCTTGCGGCCAAGCCGAGCGGGGCGGCACATGAACCGTCTTGGCAACTGGGTTCTGGGTCTGGTCGGTCGCAAGCCGCGGCGCGAGGAAATCCTGCGCGCCACACGCGGTGCGGCGACCCATGTCATCATCCTTGATGGGACGATGTCGTCGCTGGAGGAGGGGCAGGAAACCAACGCGGGCCTGACGTTCAAACTGCTCCGCGAGGCGGGGCATAAGGCCAATATGACCGTCTACTATGAGGCGGGGATTCAGTGGCGCGATTGGACGGAAACCTTTGGTGTGATCGCGGGGCGCGGGATCAATCGGCA
>JALQXR010000302.1 GCA_023263105.1 Marivivens sp.
TTTCGGACATCTACGCGGGCGCGGAAAAGGCAGGGATCAAGGCAGAGACCATGATCAGCGAATACGCCCCCGGCCAATACGAACTGACCCTGCATTACCGCAAGGACGTGATGCGCGCCGCCGACGACCTGATCCGCCTGAAACGCATCGTCCGCGCACAGGCCCGCGCCCACGGCGTGACCGCCTGCTTCATGGCCAAACCGGTCGAGGCCTACGCAGGCTCCGGCATGCATTTCCACGTCAGCATGCTGAACGACAAAGGCACCAACGTCTTCGTCGAAGACACCGAAGGCGACTGGAACGACATGCTGCTGCACTCGCTCGGCGGGCTGCGCACCACGATGGGCGAATCGATGCTGGTCTTTGCACCGCACGGCAACAGCTGGCGCCGGTTCTCGGCCCAAAGCTACGCACCGGTTTCGCCCAGCTGGGGCGTTAACAACCGCTCGGTCGCGCTGCGGGTTCCGGCGGGCTCCAAACTGGCCCGTCGCATCGAACACCGCCCATCGGGCGTGGATGCGAACCCCTATCTGGTCGCCGCCACCGTCCTTGCCGGTATCCGCCACGGCCTGAAAAACAAAATCGACCCCGGCCCCGCCGCCACAGGCAACGCCTACGAAGAGGACGACGGTCTGGAAATCCCCCGCGACTGGGGTCAGGCGATCCGCTCCGCGCAGAACTCCCAATTTCTGAAAGACGCGCTTGGCGACGATATGCACCGCACGTTCACCGCCGTGAAAGCCGCCGAATACGCCCGCGTGGCCCGCACGATTTCAAACGTGGACTTCGATCTCTACCTGCACACGGTCTAGACGCGCGCGCCTCGCCTTTGTGCCAGAAATATCCCGGGGGAGTCGCCCGCAAGCGCGGGCGGCGGGGGCAGAGCCCCCACCCCCACCGTCACTCTACCGCGTTGAAAACAAATAGCTGCTGGCCCTCGATCCGGTAGCCTTCGATCAACTCGCGAGCGCGATCCGACACCAGCCAGCGCTCCAGCGCCTCTGCGCCTGCCGCGTTCACATAAGGATGTTCGGTCGGGTTCACCGGCAGATAGGCGTATTGGTTAAAGAGCGCCGGATCGCCTTCAAACACGACGCCCAAAGCGCCTTTGTTCGCGAAATTCAGCCAGCTGGCGCGGTCCGACAGGATATAGGCGTCAATCCCCGAGGCCGTGTTCAACGCAGCCCCCATCCCCTGCCCGACCGACAGATACCACGCCCCCGCAGGCTCGACCCCCGCCTTGCTCCAGATCGCCAGCTCTGCCTTATGCGTCCCGCTGTCGTCACCGCGGCTGACAAAGGTGGCGCCCGCCCGCGCGATGGCCGCAAAGGCCTCGGCCGCGGTTTCGGCCCCTGCCGCCAAAGCCGGATCGACCACGGGGCCCACCACGACAAAATCGTTGTACATGATCTCTCGGCGGTGGGTGGCGTGACCCGCCGCGACAAAGGCCTCTTCGGCGGCTTTGGAATGAACCAGAACCGCGTCCACGTCGCCTGCCTCGCCCAGTGCCAACGCCTGTCCGGTGCCCACGACCAACAGCTCCACGTCCAGCCCAAGGTCGGATGTGATTTCGGGCAGCAGGATTTCGGCCAGACCAGAGTTCGCAAAGGACGTGGTCACGGCCATTCGTAGGGTGTCCGCCCGCGCGCCAGCGCCGAACAGCGCCACAAGCGGCAAAACAAGTGCCAAGGAAACGACACGCCAAGGCTTCATAGTAGGATCTCTCCGTTAAGGTAGGCCCGCGCCTCTTGAGTTGCGGGCGAGGCAAAAAACCGTTCGGCAGGACTGTCTTCACACAGCAGTCCCCGATGCAGGAACAGGACACGGGCAGCCAGCCTTCGGGCCTGTCCGATGTCGTGGGTCGACAAGACGATGCTTGTGCCTGCGTCCCGCGCGGCCAGAAGGATCGCCTCGATATCGCGCGTCGATGCCCCGTCAAGGTTCGAGCAGGGCTCGTCCAGAAACAGCACGGCGGGGTCGCGGATCAGGGCCCG
>JALQXR010000303.1 GCA_023263105.1 Marivivens sp.
GATGCGCGGTTGGACAGCCTGTTTTCCGCACTGCTCGAGGCCGATGCCGAAACCGCGCCCGCGATCATCAACGATATCGTCGAGGAATGGTCGCGCAGCGGCTCGCCGACGATCGATTTGCTGCTGAAACGGGGCAGGGACGCTCTCGAGTCCGGTGACTATGCCGCCGCAATCGACCATTTCACCGCCGTCATCGATTACGCGCCCGATTTCGCCGAAGGCTACAATGGTCGGGCTTTGGCCTATTACAACACCGAAAGGATCGGGCCCGCCATCGACGACCTGCGGCAGACACTGGTGCTGAATCCGCGCCATTTCTTCGCGCTTATCGGATTTGCCACGGTGCTGGAAGAATTGGGCCGACCAGAGGACGCTCTCGAGGTTTACAATCTTTATCTGGCACTGCATCCATCGTCGCCGGAAGCAAACGAAGCCGCCGAACGGCTGACGAATGAACTGGCGGGGCGGTCGCTTTAGCGATCAAAGGGAGCGGGACAGCACATGGCAGCGCCCAGCAGGGTGACAGCGGTCCTTGGGCCGACGAACACCGGCAAAACCCACTATGCGATTGAACGGATGCTGGCCCACCGGACCGGCATCATCGGTCTGCCGCTGCGGTTGCTGGCGCGCGAAGTCTATGACCGGATCGTCAAACTGCGTGGCCCGTCCGTGGTGGCTCTGGTCACCGGAGAAGAGCGGATCGTCCCCGACCGCGCCCAATACTGGGTCTGCACGGTCGAGGCGATGCCCGAAGGCATCGGCACCGATTTTCTGGCGGTGGACGAAATCCAGCTATGCGCCGACCCAGAGCGCGGGCATGTGTTCACCGACCGTCTTTTGCGGGCGCGGGGCACCCATGAGACCCTGTTCATGGGCTCTGAAACGATGCGCAGCGCGATTGCCTCGCTGGTCCCGACGGCGCAGTTCGTGCACCGCGAACGGTTCTCCACACTTACCTACTCAGGTTCGAAAAAGATAAGTCGGATGCCCGGGCGGGCGGCGATTGTCAGCTTTTCTGTTGAAAATCTGTATGCGATTGCGGAACTCATCCGCCGAACAAAGGGCGGCGCTGCGGTTGTGATGGGGGCGCTTAGTCCGCGCACGCGGAACGCTCAGGTCGAAATGTACCAAAACGGCGACGTCGATTATCTGGTCGCGACCGACGCCATCGGGATGGGGCTGAACCTTGACGTCAACCACGTCGCTTTTTCGGCGCTGACAAAGTTCGACGGGCAACGGATGCGCTATCTGGAGCCCGACGAGCTGGCGCAGATCGCGGGCAGAGCGGGCCGGCATATGACCCACGGCACCTTCGGGGTCACGGGCGAGGCGCCGGAACTGGACGCCGATGTGGTCGAGTCGATTCAGGAACACCAGTTCCGTCCGGTAAAGAAACTGCAATGGCGCAACACGGACCTGAGGTTTGGCTCGGTCAAGGCGCTGATCGGCAGCCTCGAGGCCCGAACCGACGACCCTTGGCTGACCCGCGTCCGCGAATCCGACGATCTTGCGGCCCTGCGGGCCCTGTCGGCGGACGCCGAGGTGACGGCGCGGGCCAGCGACGGGCGCGCGGTGCGGCTGCTATGGGATATCTGCCGGATTCCGGATTTCCGCGGCATCAGCCATGCGGAACATGCCGCTCTTTTGGGGCAGATCTACAACTTTATCCATGAACATGGCCGCATCCCGCAGGACTGGTTCGCCCGACAGGTCAAACGCATCGACCGGACCGACGGCGATATCGACGCGCTGTCGAAACGGCTGGCCTTTGTGCGGACATGGACCTATGTCGCGCAACGACGCGGGTGGCTGGATGACGAAAGTCGTTGGCGTGACGAAACTCGCGCGGTAGAAGACCGCCTGTCAGATGCGCTCCATGCCGCGCTGACCCAAAGATTTGTGGACCGGCGGACCAGCGTTCTGCTTCGCCGGCTCAAGCAGAAGGAGGGCCTTGTGGCCGACGTGAATGACAAAGGTGAAGTG
>JALQXR010000304.1 GCA_023263105.1 Marivivens sp.
CGGCCCTGCGGTTACCCCAGAGCGGTGACAAGGCAGGTGTTGACCTCTTCGCGCTGCATGATCTCGGCGATGAGCAGGAAAGAGGCGACGCCGCCTTCCGCACCGTTTTCATAAAGCACGACGATCTCTTCTGGCGTGGCGCCGTTCACGACGCAGCCAGCCACGGCAAACGCGGTGGTTTCGTCCATCTGGCCGACGTTCTGCAGCGGCAGGCTCATCAGGATCGGTGTGATCAGCTCGCGGGTCATTTCGCGGTCGATGGTTTCCTGAGCCATCGCCACGCCGGCTACGACCGTCAGTCCGATAGTCAAAGATCTAAGTCCCAACATGGTGGGTCTCCTGAAAAAGCGGCGTTAGAGCCGCGGTTGCCTGATCGGGGCCTCACCCATGCGCTCGAAATAGCACTGGTTGTAGACCTCGTAGGGGTCGCGACCGGTTAGATAGTCGCTGCTCACACCGATGGATGCCGAAGCAAAGCCGCCGGTGTTGCTGTTCACACCGATGGTCACGCCACCAGTCGGGCCCATGGCGTCACGGGCGCGTTCTTCGCAAATCTGGGCGACGCGCTCGGGGTTGGGCGGCAGGGGTGTGCAGGCCGAAGCGAATGCCCCGACCGTAGCAAGCGCCAAAAGAACCCGGGCGCCGCGCATCAGTAGACCCTCGCCTTTGGTGCGATCCGCTTCAGGTCGATGCCGCCGTCTTCCGATGTGGACAGGGGCTCCAGATGGACCGGACGATAGGCCAGCGACACTTTGTTACCGTCGACCGTGGCAAGGCTGTGCTTGCGCCAGGTCTTGTCGTCGCGGTTGGGATAGTCTTCGTGGGCGTGGGCGCCGCGGCTTTCCTTGCGCGCTTCGGCGGCCACGATGGTCGCCAGAGCGTTCGGCATCAGGTTGGCCAGTTCCAGCGTTTCCATCAGGTCGCTGTTCCACACAAGGCTGCGGTCGGTGACTTTGAGGTCATCCATCTTGGACGCCACGGCTGTCATCTTTTCCACGCCTTCGGCCAGCGTCTTGTCGGTGCGGAACACCGCGGCGTCTGCCTGCATCGTCTTTTGCATTTCCAGACGCAGATCGGCGGTCGCGACCGACCCCGAGGCATGGCGCAGCCCGTCGAACCGGTCCAGCGCCTTGTCGATGCTGGCTTGGTTCAGGATCGGGTTCGGGGCCGAGGCATCAACCACCTGACCCGCACGGATCGCGGCGGCACGGCCAAAGACCACAAGGTCGATCAGCGAGTTCGAACCAAGACGGTTCGCACCGTGCACGCTGGCGCAACCGGCTTCGCCCACCGCCATCAGACCCGGCGCGATGGCGTCGGGGTCCTTTTTGGTCGGGTTCAGCACTTCGCCCCAATAGTTCGTCGGGATACCGCCCATGTTGTAGTGAACGGTCGGCAGAACGGGGATCGGTTCCTTGGTCACATCGACACCTGCAAAGATGCGGGCCGATTCCGAAATACCGGGCAGACGTTCGTGCAGCGTGGCGGGCGGCAGGTGGTTTAGGTGGAGATAGATGTGATCCCCATCCTTGCCCACGCCACGGCCTTCGCGGATTTCCATGGTCATGCAGCGCGATACCACGTCGCGGCTGGCAAGGTCCTTATAGGTGGGCGCGTAGCGCTCCATGAACCGTTCGCCTTCCGAGTTGGTCAGATATCCGCCCTCGCCCCGCGCGCCTTCGGTGATCAGGCAGCCAGCACCGTAGATACCGGTCGGGTGGAACTGAACGAACTCCATGTCCTGCAGCGGCAGACCCGCGCGGGCCACCATACCGCCACCGTCGCCGGTGCAGGTGTGGGCCGAGGTCGCACTGAAATACGCGCGGCCGTAACCGCCGGTGGCCAGAACGACCATCTTGGCGTTGAAGACATGCATCGTGCCATCGTCGAGCTTCCAGCACAGGACGCCCTGACACACGCCGTCGTCGGACATGATCAGGTCGATCGCGAAATACTCGATATAGAATTCCGCGTTGTGCTTT
>JALQXR010000305.1 GCA_023263105.1 Marivivens sp.
CTTGAATGACAAGCTGACCTCAGTGAGGAGACGTGTGACCAACGAATAATTGCCGCTCGCTGATCACACCCCATTTGTCACCTGAGAAAAGCGCAGTAGCAAATACCTTAGCATTGAAACTTTATTCGTAGTCCACCATCAATTCGCCCATGCGCGACCCTCGCGTCTTGCTGTCTTCGCGCCCGCGCGCGACACTGTGCTTTACTATGCTCTGGCCTGCCTCGCGCGTGCGTGCGCGACTTGATCATCAGCCGCCCGAAATTGGAGGGGCGGCTGTTAACGATTTATACCTGCAATCAGGCGGCGTTGGCGGTGCTCATCGACTGATAGACTGCGGATTCAAACGCCATATATCCGGTAAAAGATACCGCATCCGCGAAGGGCAGGATTTGCGTGGCCCAATAGCCGCCCAACCCGGCCTGGCGGTCGATCCAGTAAAAGCAATTCGCCAGTCCGGCCCATCCTATGGCTCCGGCAGGGCGGCCCGTGGGTGCCTCTTCGGAGTTGACCATAAAGGTATAGCTCCAGTCCTTCGCGAGGCCCGGGAAAAACTCGGCATCATTGGACAGGCTGGGGATGACACCCGGCAGCATCGTCACCTTCTGCGGCGGGACCAGCGCCCCCTTGCAGGCCCAGTCCACGGTTTCGGGCTTCAGCACCCGGCCATTGGGGCCGTCGCCGTCGTTCAGCCACATACGGATGAACTTCATGTATTCGGTGACCGTGCCGTACAATCCATGCCCGCCCATATGCACCTCGGGATCGTCGGGCAGGGCAAAGTCGTCCATCGGAGTCAGGCTGCCGTCAGCGCCCCGGGCGTGGATCGTCGCAGTGCGGTCCTTCATGTCGTCGGTGCGGGTAAAGGCCATGTCGGTGATCCCCAGAGGGGCAAAGACCCGCTCTGCCATCACTTCGCCCAGCCGCTTGCCGCGCACGCCTTCGACCACCTGACCGACCCAGTCGATATTGGTGCCGTATTCCCACCGCGTGCCGGGGTCAAACAGAAGCGGCGTGTTGATGGACGCATGTGACGCCGTCACCACCGAGGGCTGCCCGTGATCGGCCGCCAGCTTGCTGTAGGTTTCGTTGAAGAAGTCATAGCCAAATCCGGCGGTGTGCAGCATCAGTTGCCGTGTGGTTACATCCGTGGCGGGCGCGCGCAGCTTAGGAGCGCCCGAGGCGTCAAACCCGTCGATTACCTTCAGTTCGCCAATGGCCGGAGCATATTCTTTGGCCGGGGCATCCAGATCCAAAAGTCCCTCTTCCACGCATTGCAGGGCGGTTGTGCCCGCAATGGCCTTTGTGGTCGAGAAAATTGCCATTACTGTATCGTCCGTCATGGGGCGATCGCCCAGTCGGCGCTCACCGAACGCACCGGAGTAGATGGTTTCCTTGCGGTCCGTGACTTGCGCCACCACCCCTGGCACGCGCGGATCCCCCGCGCAGACCCCTGACAGAATGGCGTCGCAGCTTGATTTGAGATTGGTCATTGTGTCCTCCCAACTAGTTAACCGCTGGAAGCGTAACACCGCGCCGACGGGCGGTCTGTCCGGCTTTGGCAGGACCTGTCCGATACCAGAAGTAAAATGGACCTAATGGATGTGGCGCGCCCTGTGCCGCGTTTGCGAGGGGAGCTCGTTGAACCGGGCCCGATATGCCCCGGCCATTGCACCAAGGTTGACATAGCCCCAATCCCCGGCGATCTGCGTGACCGTGCGCGAGGGGTCGGCCGACAGCAGGTCAGCCCGCAGCCCTTCCAGCCGACGGGCGGCAAGAAAATCTCGGGGGGTGATGCCGCGAAAGCGCCGGAAGCCTTCGGACAGGGTGCGCGCCGATACCCCTACACGGGCTGCGACATCTCCGATCTGCGGGGCTTCGTGGGCTTCGGCCTCCATGATCTCTTCGGCGCATCGCACGTAATGCGGGGCTGCACTTCGCGCCCCGTCCTGCAGATTGACTCCGGCACAATCGGCCCATTGCAT
>JALQXR010000306.1 GCA_023263105.1 Marivivens sp.
ATTAGGACGTCGTTCAGGTGGAGAAGGTTGGAGGTCAGGCCCATCCCCTCCGCCACCGACCCCTGTCTCTGATGCCCACGCCGATTTGCGCCGGAAATCCCGCGCGATTTCGGGGGTTAGGCACGCCAGAACTTCAAACTGAACCGCAACGCCGATCTTGCTGAGTGGCGCCAGCTTTGTTCCGCCTAGGTTCAAGGCTTTTGCCGCAAATCGGGACCGGTTCGAATTGGACTGACACCACCCGTCGCGGTATTTTTGCGCGTCTAAGCGGGTATGGCAGAACGAAAATACGGGTGAGGGATATCCCTCACCCGTATTTGATTTCGCGGTGCCGCAATAGCGCTCGGACTAGCCGACGGTGCTGCCCAACCACAGGGTAATCGCGGGGAAAGCCACCAGCAGCGCCAGCCGCACGACATCCACGGCAATGAAGGGGATCAAGCCTTTGAAGATCCGCACCACGGGGACATCGGGCAGGACGGCCTTTAGCACAAACACGTTCATCCCGACCGGTGGCGTGACCAGCGCGATCTCGGTCACGACGATCACGATGATGCCGAACCAGACCAGGTCGAACCCCTGCGACACCACGATGGGCGCGAAGAGGGGCACGAAGATCAGGATGATCGCCATCGAGTCCATGACGCAGCCGAGCGCGAGGAACACCAGCATGATCGCGAAGATCAGCAAATAGCCTTCGAGTCCGGTCGATTGCACCAGCGCCAGAACGCCAGCTGCGAGTCCCGAGAGGGTCAGCAGTTTCGAGAGCATCAACGCGCCGAACAGGACAGTGTAAAGCGACACCGAAGTGTAGGCTGTGTCGATGATCACCGCGCGCAGCACCGACAAGGTCAACCGGCCGTGCAGGGCGGCGATCAGGATCGCAAGACCCGCGCCCATGCCTGCTGCCTCGGTCGGGGTGAACAGCTTTGCATAGAGGCCGCCGATGATCAGGCCGAACAGGGCCACGAAGGGCCAGATGCCGGAGAGCGCTTTGATCTTTTCGGGCCAAGGCGTCTTTTCACCTTGCGGCGCATGATCGGGATTGCGTGACGCAACGAACTGGATTGCGACCATGTAAAGCGCAAGTCCCAACAATCCGGGGATCACGCCAGCGACGAAGAGGTCGCCGATATTGGTCTGGGTCAGGATACCGTAGACGACCATGATGATCGACGGCGGGATAAGGATGCCAAGCGTCCCGCCTGCCGCAATCGTGCCTGAGGCCAGCTCGTCCGAGTACTTGTACTTTTTCATGCTGGGATAGGCGACCTTGGCCATGGTGGCCGCGGTGGCGTAGCTCGATCCGCAGACGGCCGAAAATCCGGCGCAGGCCACGATGGTCGATTGTGCCAGCCCGCCGCGCACGTTGCCGACAAAGGCGTAGGCCGCGCGGAACAGGTCGTGGGCGATGCCGGTCTTGGAGATGATATTGCCCATCAGGATGAACATCGGCACCACAGCCAAGTCATAGGACAGCACAGCGTCGGAAATCGTAAGCGGCAACAGTTGAAAGGCGATGTTCCAGTTGATCGCGAACCCGATCCCCGCGACAGAAACTGCCAGTAGGGAAAACGCGAGCGGGACGCGGAGGAAGGCCAACAGAATGGCCGCAAGCATGGCAAGGGAGCCCACAATCATAGCGCTTCCTCCTGATGAGTGTCGGTGGGGTCGACCATCGGGCCGGAAAAGGCGATGGCGAGGGCGGCAAGGGCAGAAAGGGCACAGCTGACCGCCATGAAGAAATAAAGCGGGGCGCGAGGCACGCGAAGCGCCTGGCTGACTTCGGAGATGCGCGAAGCGTTCAGGCCGTGTTTGATGAACAGCCATGCGACAACGGCAAGAACCAAGGTCACGATGACGCTGATCAGAACCCGCCACCACGCCATCCAAGGTTTGGTCACAAGCTTATCAAGCAAATCGATTGTCAGATGTGCTCC
>JALQXR010000307.1 GCA_023263105.1 Marivivens sp.
TTCGTTCATCAGCTGCGCCTTGGCCTCGGCCATCAGCGACTTCATCTTGGCGCGGATCGTGGCTTCGTCGGCCAAGGCCCCCAGATCGCCCGAAACCTTGCGGTAGACGTCTTCGTCGCCTGCTTCCTGAAAGTCGGACTTGATCACTTCGCGCGCATAGGCGTCGGCGGCTTCGCCGGATTTGCCCATCAGCCCAGCGGCCCAAAGACCCAAGAGCTTGTTGCGGCGGGCTTCTGCCTTGAACTGCATTTCGGCGTCATGGGCGAATTTTGCCTCGAACGCGTGTTCGCGGTCGTCAAAGGTGGACATCGGTTTCGATCCTCGCACTTTGCTATGTTGGTTGTCCCAGATATGCCCTCCGTTCCGCTTGCCCGCAAGGGGGGCTTGGCGTATGACGCGCCCAAGCTGCGAGTTCTCTGGGTCCCACAAAGGGGCCGACGCGCGGGATGGAGTTGTCATGGCACGTCGCAAGAAGGTCTATGAAGGCAAGGCAAAGGTCCTGTACGAAGGCCCGGAACCGGGAACTCTGGTCCAGTATTTCAAGGACGACGCCACCGCCGGAAATGGCGCGAAAAAAGCGACGATCGAAGGCAAGGGCGTCCTGAACAACCGCCTGTCCGAATTTTTTATGACAGGACTGATGGGGATCGGCGTGCCGACCCATTTCATCAAACGCCTGAATATGCGCGAACAACTGATCCGTCAGGTCGAGATCATCCCTCTCGAGGTCATAGTGCGCAACTATGCCGCAGGCAGCATGGCCAAGCGTCTGGGCATGGACGAAGGCACCCAGCTGCCGCGTCCGATTGTCGAATTCAGCTATAAGAACGACAGCCTTGGCGACCCGCTGGTCCCCGAGGAATACATCGTGGCATTCGGCTGGGCCAGCCAGCAGGACCTTGACGACATCGTGTCCATCGCGCTGCGGGTGAACGATTTCCTCTCGGGCGTCATGCACGGCGTCGGCATCAAGCTGGTGGACTTCAAGATCGAGATCGGGCGCATCTGGGACAATGATTTCCAGCGTCTGGTGGTCGCGGATGAAATCAGCCCCGACAGCTGCCGGCTGTGGGACATCGAAACCGGCCAGAAGCTGGACAAGGACGTGTTCCGCCGCGATCTGGGCAGCCTGTCTGACGCCTATACCGAGGTCGCGCGGCGTCTGGGGGTTCTGCCCTCGAACGTGACCCACCGGCCCAAACCCACGCTGATCAACTGATCTGACCGTACGAAAGACTGTAGGAGATTCCCGATGAAAGCCCGCGTTCATGTGATGCTCAAAACCGGCGTTCTTGACCCTCAGGGCGATGCCGTCCGCCATGCGCTTGGCGCTTTGGGCTTTGATGGCGTCCAAGGCGTCCGGCAGGGCAAGGTGATCGAGCTTGACCTTGCGCCCGGCACGACCGAGGCCACCGTGTCCGAGATGTGCGAAAAGCTGCTGGCCAACACGGTGATCGAATCCTACCGGATCGAAATGGTCTGACCCGATGCGCGCGGCGGTCCTAAGGCAATACCACGCGGCACTGACGATCGAGGACGTCCCCGATCCTGACTGCCCCGACGATGGTGTCGTTCTGCGTGTGCTGGCAAGTGGCGTCTGCCGGTCCGACTGGCACGTCTGGAAAGGCGTCGATCCCGACGTCGTCCTGCCCCAGATCCCCGGACATGAATACTGCGGCGAAGTCGTGGCCGCGGGTCCCCGCGTGACCCGCTGGACGGTCGGCGACCGCGTGATCGCGCCCTTGATCCTGGCCTGCGGGATCTGTCCGGACGGCGCGGCAGGAAACCAGACCATCTGCGCCACCCAGATCATTCCCGGCTTTACCAAGGCAGGCAGCTTTGCCGAATACATCGCCGTGGACAGGGCCGATGCGAATTTGACGCGGTTGCCCGACGCGATGGACCCCGC
>JALQXR010000308.1 GCA_023263105.1 Marivivens sp.
TCGAAGCCGAAGAACAGCGTCCAGCTGAGCGCGGCGCAGATGAACAGGACGCCCGTGGTCAGGATCTGCGCGCCGCGTTCGGAAATCACCCGCCAGCCGAAACCCGCGACGATCGCGGCAACCAGGGGGGCAAGAAGGATGAACTGTTCCATTGTCGCCTCAGCCCTTCATCACGTTGGCGTCTTCGACCTCGATGGTGCCGCGGTTGCGGAAGAAACAGACAAGGATCGCCAGACCGATCGCGGCTTCGGCGGCGGCGACGGTCAGCACGAAAAGGGTGAACACCTGTCCGACCAGATCGCCCAGAAAATGGGAGAAGGCGACAAAGTTGATGTTCACGCTCAGCAGCATCAGTTCGATGCTCATCAGCAGGATGATCACGTTCTTCCGGTTGAGGAACAGTCCGAAGATACCAATGACGAACAGCGCGGCGGCCACCGTCAGATAATGTTCAAGTCCGATCATTCTCTTTCCCTCGTCTTCGCCCGGGCCTACCGACCGCCGAACGCGCTGCAACCGCAGCTTTGGTCTGTGTCTGGTCCGCCCTTTGGATCGTTGTCCAGCGGGCGGGGTCAGCGTGCCGTGGTCAGAGCCCCTGCCCCGGCTTCACGTCTTTCAGTTCCATCGCCTTCGCCGGATCGCGGTACATCTGCGCCAGAATGTCCTGACGCTTGATGTCCTGACGGTGGCGGAGTGTCAGCACGATCGCGCCGATCATGGCGACCAGCAGGATCAGGCCGGCCAGCTGGAACAGCATGATGTATTTGTCGTAGATCAGTTGGCCCAGTCCGGCGGTGTTCTGGACGTCGCCCGAAATCGGCGCGGCCAGACGTGCGTCGGCGCCTTCCGAAAAGCCCCAGACGCCAAAGGCCATCATCAGCTGCATGATCAGAATGACGCCGATCAGCAGCGCCAGCGGCATATAGCGAGCCATCTCTGCCTTCAGCGCGGCAAAGTCGATGTCCAGCATCATGACCACGAACAGGAACAGAACCGCGACGGCGCCCACATAGACGATCATCAGCAGCATCGCGACGAATTCCGCGCCCAAGAGCACAAACAGACCCGCCGCCGACAGGAAGGCAAGGATCAGCCAAAGCACCGAATGTACGGGGTTCCGGCTAACCACGGTCATCAATCCGCCAAGGATTGTAGAGACCGAAAAGGCATAAAATACGAACGCGGCGACGGTCATTCCTTGTCCCCTTCCATAGCTTCCTTGGCGAGGTCCATCGCCTTTGTCATTGCGGGCACACCGCCAAACAGCGCCGCCAATCCGATCGTTTCGGCGATCTCTTGGTGGCTGGCGCCGGCTTCGCGGGCGTGCCGCACGGTCAGTCGGATCTGGCTTTCAGCCTGAGCGCCCATGATCGTCAGCCCCAACAGCGTCATCAGCAGCCGCGACTTTGCGTCCAGCCCGTCGGGGTTGAACGTCTTGCCCATCATGGCTTCCATGACCTCGGCGGGCATCGTGGGCCACATCGCTTCGAACCCCTTGGGCGAAAACGTGGCCAGCGCAGGATTCAGGGCCTTCGCCCAGTCCTGTCCGGCCTTCATCATGGCGGCAAAGGGGTTGTTTGCGTCAGTCATCGGTAGGGCGCATCCATTTCAAGGTTGCGCGCGATCTCGGCTTCCCAGCGGTCGCCATTGGCCAACAGCTTTGCCTTGTCATAGTACAGCTCTTCGCGCGTCTCGGTCGAGAATTCGAAGTTCGGGCCTTCGACAATGGCGTCCACCGGACAGGCTTCCTGACAGAAGCCGCAGTAGATGCATTTGGTCATGTCGATGTCGTAGCGGGTGGTGCGGCGGCTGCCGTCTTCGCGCGGCTCGGCGTCGATCGTGATCGCCTGCGCGGGGCAGATCGCTTCGCACAGCTTACAGGCGATG
>JALQXR010000309.1 GCA_023263105.1 Marivivens sp.
CGATGGGCCGCGCCCGAGTCTTCGTGATCCACCCAGCTTTTCGCCAGCATGTATTCTTCTTCCGGTTCCAGCATCGGGAATTTCCGGATTTCCTGTAGGTAGCGGTTCAGTCCCTGTTCCGGCGACGGGGCCGGTAGATTTGCGTAGCTCGACATTTTCTCCCCCCAATGTTTAGGGCCTTAACATGAATATGGTAACGCTAGCATCGCGTTCAAGTGCCATCTTTGCGATTCTTATACAGTATGGGGTGTGATTTCCGTCGCCGCGAGGCGCATGTCGGTGCGCTCACGCACATGGGACCTTTGTTTCAGTCTGCCCTTTTCCTGTCCCGCCCCTCCGCCTAGAACCATAAAGCGGGAGGACAACCATGGCCAAGGCGATCATGATTCAGGGGGCGGGCTCGAACGTGGGGAAATCCATGGTCGTTGCCGGACTCGCACGGGCCTTTGTGCGGCGCGGGCTGAGCGTTGCGCCGTTCAAGCCGCAAAACATGTCCAACAATGCAGCCGTCACGGTGGACGGAGGCGAAATCGGCCGCGCTCAGGCGCTGCAGGCGCGGGCGGCGGGGCTGCAACCGCATACCGACATGAACCCCGTCCTGCTAAAGCCCGAAACCGACACCGGCGCGCAGGTCATCGTGCAGGGCAAACGCCGCGCGACGCTCAGGGCGCGCGACTATGGCAAGATGAAGGGCGACCTGATGCCCGCGGTTCTGGACAGCTTTCGTCGGCTGTCGGGCGCCCATGATCTGATCCTGATCGAAGGCGCGGGCAGTCCGGCCGAAGTGAACCTGCGGGCGGGCGACATTGCCAATATGGGTTTCGCCGAAGCCGCCGACGTGCCTGTCGTCCTGATCGGAGACATCGACCGAGGCGGGGTCATCGCCCAACTGGTCGGGACTCATGCGGTGCTGGACCCCGCTGACCGCGACCGGATCACCGGATTTGCGGTCAACAAGTTTCGTGGCGATCCGACGCTGTTCCACGACGGAATGGACATCATCGCAAAGCGCACGGGATGGCGGCCGTTGGGCATCCTGCCTTGGTTTCAGGACGCGTGGAAATTGCCGGCCGAGGATGTGATGGACATCAAGGGCCGCAAGGGCGGAGCGATCCGCATCGCCGTCCCTCGCCTGAACCGGATAGCCAATTTCGACGACCTTGATCCGCTGTCCGCCGAGCCCGACGTAACGGTCGAGATCATCGAACAGGGGCGCCCCCTGCCCGCCGACGCCGATCTGGTCGTCATTCCCGGATCAAAGGCGACCATCGCCGATCTTGCCCATTTCAGGGAACAAGGCTGGGACATCGACCTAATGGCCCATGTCAGACGGGGCGGCCATGTTCTTGGGATTTGCGGTGGTTATCAGATGCTTGGGCGACGGATCGTGGACGCCGAGGGCCTGGAGGGCCCGCCGACCAGCGTCGACGGTCTGGGGCTGCTGAATGTGGTGACCGAAATGAAGCCGCAAAAGCGACTGTCGCTGACGGACGCGCGGCACATCGCCTCGGACGAGCCGGTCGCAGGTTATGAAATCCATCTGGGTGTGACCGAAGGCACCGACCGCGACAGGGCGTGGCTGCAGGTCGGGGACCGGACCGAAGGCGCAGAGAGCGCGGATGGCAGGGTCAAGGGGTGCTACCTGCACGGGCTCTTTGCCGCGGACGGGTTCAGGCGCGCATACCTCAAAGAGGTGACCGGCCATGACCTGAGGTCGGGTTCGTATTCGGACGGAGTCGAAGCCGCACTAGACGGCTTGGCCGACCACCTGGAACGTCATCTTGATCTGGATGGGCTGCTGGCAATGGCGGGCACGGTCGCCTGACGGCGCGCCCGTCAGAGGTCATTCAAAGCAGATCGGAAGAGCGTCGT
>JALQXR010000310.1 GCA_023263105.1 Marivivens sp.
CGCCGCCGCGACCGCGGTGACAAGCCGAGCGGTGCCGCCAAAACATTCGCCGGCGGTATTGTCTTCGGCCGAACATCCCGAATCGAAACGGGAAATGGGCTCGAAGCGCGCGTGGAAGTCGTTGGTGTGTAGAATGGTCAGCGAATAATCCGCCAGTGCGGAGGTCGCGGACAGCGCCAGCACTGCGGCAGCCGACATGAAACGAGCAGTCATCATAGTCTCCCCTTTGTATTTAGATGCGCAAGATTGAACCGATCTTGACCGTTCTGTCAAAACTTGCGTCGGCTCCGTCATGACATCGGTTTGTAACGTCCCGATGACAGCCGACATTGCTTGACCATGCGACGTTGGACGGGCATGAGCAGGGACATGCTGACTTATAAAATCTTCCGCGCCACCGAATGGACCGACCTGCAGACCAAGGGCGAGACCTTTGGCGCTCCGATTGATGTGGCGGACGGCTACGTCCACCTGTCCACGGCAGAGCAGGCGCCGACCACCGCCGCCCTTTATTTCGCAGGGGCGACCGATCTTGTGCTGGTTGCCATCGACGACAAAACGACGGGTGACGCGATGAAGTGGGAGCCGTCGCGCGGCGGCCAGCTTTTCCCGCATCTGTACCGCAAGCTTTCGATGGCCGATGTGCTTTGGCACCGCGACCTGCCTCTGGTCGACGGGACCCACGATTTCGGAGACCTCTGATGCCGGTTCTGGAAAGCCTCGGGCTGGCGGCGCTGCGTCGCATCGACCCCGAAAAGGCGCATGGCGCGGCTATCATGGCGCTTCGCGCGGGTCTGGGACCAAAGGCCGGTCCGGCGACCTCCGCTCGGCTGAAAACCACGATTGCGGGGCTCGAGTTTCCAAATCCGGTCGGGCTGGCCGCCGGTTTCGACAAGAATGCCACCGCGCTCGCGCCGCTCTACCGGTGCGGTTTCGGCTTTGTCGAAGTCGGTGCCGCGACTCCGAAACCGCAATCCGGCAACGCTCGTCCACGGCTGTTCCGCCTGACCGAAGACCGCGCCGCGATCAACCGGTTCGGCTTTAACAACGACGGGATGGAGGCGATCGGCGACCGGCTTGCCGCCCATCGCGGCGGCCGGACGGGGTTGAACCTTGGGGCCAACAAAGAGTCGTCCGACCGCGCCGGCGACTTTGCCCGCGTGCTGACCCACTGCGGACCCCATATCGACTTTGCCACGGTCAACGTCTCTAGCCCCAACACCGAAAAACTGCGGGATTTGCAGGGCAAGGAAGCTTTGGCCGCGCTGTTGGCCGGCGTGATGGAGGCCAACCGCAAGCTGGACCGCCCCATCCCCGTCTTTCTGAAGATTGCCCCCGATCTGGTCGACGCCGATTTGGCCGACATCGCCGAGGTCGCGGGCGACAGCGGTCTGTCCGCGATCATCGCCACCAATACCACCCTGTCGCGCGACGGGCTGCTCAGCGGTCACCGCGACGAAAAGGGAGGCCTGTCGGGCGCGCCCCTGTTCCAGAAATCGACCCGCGTTCTGGCGCGGCTGTCGACGATGACGGATCTGCCGCTGATCGGCGTCGGGGGCATTTCCAGCGCCGAGGACGCCTATGCCAAAATTCTGGCCGGTGCGTCGGCGGTGCAGCTTTACACCGCTCTGGTCTATGGCGGCATCAGCCTTGTCGACCGGATCGTGGCGGGGCTGGACGATCTGCTGATGCGGGACGGCTATGCCTCGGTCGCGGACGCGGTGGGCAAAGGGCGCGACGCGTGGCTGTAATCACGCTTTGGCATAACCCCCGCTGCTCCAAATCCCGCGCGGCGCTGGCCCTGATCGACGCGTCAGAGCACGA
>JALQXR010000030.1 GCA_023263105.1 Marivivens sp.
AAGAACGAGATCGACCCAACGCTGACCTTCCGTCGGTCCTGTCGCGAAGGCATCTGCGGGTCTTGCGCGATGAACATCGGCGGCATGAACACGCTGGCCTGTATCAAGGGCGTGGACGAGGTGAAGGGCGATCTAAAGATCTACCCGCTGCCCCATATGCCGGTGGTCAAGGACCTGATCCCCGACCTGACCCATTTCTATGCCCAGCACGCCAGCATCATGCCGTGGCTGGAAACCAAGACCAACCGTCCCGCAAAGGAATGGCGCCAGTCGATCGACGACCGCAAGAAGCTGGACGGCCTGTATGAATGTGTCATGTGCGCGTCCTGCTCGACGTCCTGCCCCAGCTACTGGTGGAACTCGGACCGGTACCTTGGACCGGCAGCGCTGCTGCACGCCTATCGCTGGCTGATCGACAGCCGTGACGAGGCGACAGGCGAACGTCTGGACCAGCTTGAGGACCCCTTTAAGCTGTATCGCTGCCACACCATCATGAACTGCGCCGAGACCTGCCCAAAGGGCCTCAATCCGGCCAAGGCGATTGCCTCGATCAAGAAGATGATGGTCGAACGGGTCGTCTGACCCCGACGAAACTCAGCCACACCCTCCGGCCCCTGCAGAGATGCGGGGGCCGTTTTCGTTCCAACAATCCATATTGGTAGGAGTCCGGCGCCATGTTAGCGTCCCTCAACCGCCGCGCGCGGTGAGTCAAAAGGATTTCCCCATGTCAAAATCCGTCACTGTTCTGATTGGAACAAGCAAAGGCGTCTTTCTTATCAAAGGCGGCAAGGGTCGCACCAAATGGGAGGTCTCGGGGCCGCATTGCGACGGTTGGCCGATCAACCATGTGGTCGGGGATGACTCGACCGGCATGCTATATGCCGGCGGCGGCGGCGACTGGCACGGCGCGGGGATATTTGCCTCGGCCGACGGGGGCGAAACCTGGACGCTGACCAAGCTGACCAAGGGCATGATGGACGACTGGGCCCGAGACGATGCGGACTTTGCGGCGTCGATCGGCTGGAAAGACGAGCCGCTGCCCTTCGGGAATGAATTCCAGCAAATATGGTCGATGAACGCGACGAATGGCGTGGTCTATGCGGGGACCAAACCCGCCGTTCTGCTAAAGAGCACGGACAACGGCGCAAGCTGGGCAAAGGTCGACGGCCTGACTGATCACCCGTCGCGGCCCGACTGGCATGGCGGGGCTGCGGGGCTGGTGTTGCACTCTATCGTGCCCGACCCCTCTGACAAATCGAAGCTTTGGGTCGGCATTTCGGCGGCGGGCGTCTTTGCGACCGAGGACGGAGGCAAGACCTGGGATCGTCGCAACCGGCTGTCCAACGCCGAAGCCCACCACCATCACGACCACCCCGCCGCTCCGCGCGGAGGTGAAACAGGCCATTGCGTGCACAACATGGTCCGCGCGCCAGAGGCGGGCCGCGACCTGTTGTACCAGCAGAACCACCATGGTGTCTGGCGGTCCAATGACGGCGGACGGTCATGGGACGATGTCACGGAAGGGCTGCCGTCGACTTTCGGCTTTCCGATCGCGGTTCACCCCGCCGACCCGCAAATGATCTGGACCCTGCCGTTGAACGGCGACACGCTTGGGCGGTTCCCGCCCGACGCCTCCGCCGCCGTGTGGAAGTCGTCTGACGGCGGGGCGCATTGGTCAAAGAAGCAGGCGGGCCTTCCGGCCAAGAACTGCTATTTCACCGTGCTGCGTCAGGCCATGACCACGGACAAGGCCAGCCCTGCGGGGGTCTATTTCGGAACAAACACCGGATCGGTTTTCGGTTCGACGGACGAAGGTGAGACATGGGTCGAAATCGCAGAGCACCTTCCCACGATCTTCGGCGTCGAAGTGCTGAACCAGGGTTGAAAACGTGAAGCTGGCCCGCCCCGAAACCGCCCCGCCCGCTGACGCCGACCGCCGCAAGGCGATCGCGCCGGTCATCTGCTATCCGCCCGAGACCCTGCCGGTCCCGCCCATGGACCTGTACCGAACAGCCCGCGCGACGGCGACCATGGTCGCGACGGTGACTGCTCCTGCCAGAGAGGCGGCCGCGATAGAGGTGCCCGCCGGTTCGTTTCTGCGAATCCAGAGCGTCGATGGCCCCCAAGTCGGAGACCTGAACCTTTTCAACCTTCATGACCGGACCGAAAGGTTCTTTTCGGGCAAGACCCGTGCGCTTCACGGCACCCACGTCAGCACCGGCGACAGGCTTTGGTCGAACCTGCCTTTCATGCGCCCGATGGCGACGGTGACGCACGATAGCCTTGACTGGTATGGGTTCGATGCCTTTGGCGGCTCGGTCCATGACGTGATCGGAACGCGTTGCGATCCCTATACCGGCAGATTGCTCAGCGGCGACGATTATCATCATTGCTGCCATTCCAATCTGACCCGCGCCCTGTCGGACGCCGCGCAAATACCCTTGGCCGAGGCCGAGATGCAGGTCCACGACGTGCTGAACGTTTTCATGTGCACGGGCTTCACGCGCGATACCGGCCAGTATTTCATGAAGGCCAGCCCCGTCCGCCCCGGCGATGCGATCGAATTCTTCGCCGAGATTGACCTGTTGGCGGTTTTGTCGGCCTGTCCGGGGGGCGATTGTTCGGCCGAACATTCGTCGGACACCGCCGCTTGCCACCCGCTTTTGATGGAGGTCTACACCCCTGCCAAAGGCGCGTTGTCAGGCTGGCAAAGCCCGCCCGTCAACGCCTACGACAGGTCCCACGGTAGGGGTTAGCAGTACCGCTCGACCGACATGGCGACCTTGGACGAATAGCGGTCTCCGTGGGCGAAGCCTACCGGCAGGATGCGTTCGATTTCTTTGCGGTCCGCATCGGTCAGGGTGATCTGGTCTGCTTGCGCCCATTCCTGAAGATGCTCTGCCGTACGGGTGCCCGGGATCGGGATCAGGGTGTCGTCGCGATCCAGAAGCCAAGCCAGAGCCAGCGCCGAAACCGTCACGCCTCGGTCGCGGGCAAAGTCGCGGAACGGCTCGATCAGTGCCAGATTTCGCGGGTAATTGTCCGGGCGAAAGCGCGGAATCGACCGGCGAAAGTCCTTATCCGCCATCGACTCGAGGCTGGGTGCGGTTTGACCCAGAACGCCCCGCGCCAAAGGCGAAAACGGCACAAAGGTCACGCCCAATTCGGCGCAAGCCTGCAATAGCCCGAGTTCGGGCATTCGTGTCCAAAGCGAATATTCGTTCTGAACGGCGGTCACGGGTCGTTCGGCATGGGCGCGGCGCAGGGTGGACGGAGCGATCTCGGACAGGCCGTAGCTGCCGATTTTGCCTTCGTCGATCAACTGGCCAAAGGTGCCCGCCACGTCCTCGATCGGGACGGACTGATCGTGGCGGTGCAGGTAATACAGATCCAAATGGTCGACCCCGAGCCTGCCGAGTGTGCCTTCGATTTGTTCGCGGATGTGGCTGGCCGAATTGTCCACCGGCGCCTTCGGGTCCCGCACGATGCCGACCTTTGATGCGATTACCGGAGCCAGCTTGCGGCTGGCAAGCCATGTGCCGATGACCTGCTCTGACAGCCCGTCGCCATAGACGTTCGACGTGTCCCAGAAATCGATGCCGGCCTCATAGGCGGCGTCCAGACACCGCAGGCTGGTGGCTTCGTCGGTGGGGCCGAAAAATCCGGCAAAGCTCATTGCGCCAAAGCCGATCGCCCCGACCTGTTTGCCGGTGTTGCCAAGTGGTCTCGTCTTCATGTTCAGTCCTGCTTAAAGGCCGCACGCAGTGCGATTTCTACCATGTCGCCAAAGCTGCGCTCTCGATCGGCGCTGGGCAGGGCTTCGTGTGTCTTGAGGTGGTCCGACACGGTCAGAACGGCCAAGGCGCGCCGTTTGTAGCGCGCGGCAAGGATGTACAGCTCGGCCGCCTCCATTTCGACGCCAAGGATGCCGTGACGCTCCATCTGGTCGGTCAGGTCCTGCCGTTCGTCATAGAAGACATCGGATGAATAGATGCCGCCGACATGGGTCCTGACCCCCAATTCGCGCGCGGCGTCATGGGCGGCGGCAAGCAGGTCAAAATCGGCGGAAGGCGCAAAGTTCAATTCACGAAAGATCCCGCGCGAGGGCGTCGAAATGGACGAGGCCGTCATCGCAAGAATCACGTCCCGCACCGCCACATGGTCCTGCATCCCGCCGCAAGAGCCGATCCGGATCAGTGTCTGCGCACCGTAGTCGCGGATCAGTTCGTTCGCGTAGATCGACATCGATGGCATCCCCATGCCAGAGCCGTGGATGGTCACGCGGTGTCCTTGCCATGTGCCCGTAAAGCCCAGCATGCCGCGCACCTGATTGACGCAAACGGCGTCTTTCAAAAACGTCTCGGCCGCCCATTTGGCCCGATAGGGATCGCCCGGCATCAGGACGGTCTCAGCAATTTCTCCGGCTTTTGCGCCGATGTGAACAGTCATAGTTGGCGACCACCTGTCTAACTCGTTAGGATCAAATCGTAGCCCAAGCATACGGAGAAACCAATGCTGCGCTTGGTGACTTTTCTGGCGATTTCCATGCCCTTTGCGGCGTTCTCTCAGGACGCTGCCGAGGTCGAAGTCGCGCGCGAGATTTTGCGCAGTTTACAGGGGCCGTCTTTTGCAAAGGGGCGCGAATACTGCGGGTTTATCGGGTATGATGCCACGGGAACCCTGCGGGCGAGCGAGCCTTGGCCCGGGACCCAGGCCTCTTGCTATTCCGAGATACCGGATAACTTTGCGGCCACGGCGTCCTATCATACGCATGGCGACTTCGACATGGGGTTCATCAACGAACTGCCCAGCGACATCGATGTTGAAAGCGACGCGGCCCTGCGAATCAACGGGTATGTGTCGACCCCTGGCGGGCGGCTGTGGTTCATCGACAGTGAAAAACGCGAAGTCAGACAGATATGCTCTGTCGGATGTCTGCCGGTCGCGCCGGGGTACTATAAGGCTGCGGACGGCCCTATCGCTATGCGATATAGTTTCGAAGAACTGATCGACAAGGTGACGAACTAGCAGCCCGAAAGGGCTGCTGTCGCTGTCAAGGTCGCGGCGGGGTCAAATCGCCATCGACGACGGATCGGCGCCACCGGCCACGGCGTCTTTGAACCAATTGGGCTGGCGACCCTTGCCGGTCCATGTCTGCGACGCGTCGGCGGGATTGGCAAAGCGGGGGACTGCCGCGCTCTTCCGTTTTGCGGCTGCAGGCGCTTTCGTCGCGGCTTTCGGAGCGGCGGATTTTGCACTTCCGGTCAATTCGGACAGGCTGAAACCATGTGCTGCTGCCGCTTTCTTTGCGGCCTCTAATGCGGCGGCTTTTTCGACTTTGGACACTTTGGTCAATGCCTTGTCCACGTCGGCGCGGAGCTTTTCAAGATCTTTGCGGCTCATGCCCTTTAGATTAATCTTCATTTTTTTCGATCCAATTCAGTTCAACTTCTCGGAATTTAGAAGGCTTCGAGAAGGTTGCAAACTGGACTTTTGTTAAGCTTCGGTTACTGAACTGATTTTTCCGCCAATTCCGCGATGTCCATCATTATCGGGTTCAATTCAAAGTCTTTCGGCGTGTAAACGCGTGCCACGCCCAACTCTGACAGCCTTGCCGCATCGTCTTCGGGGATAATGCCGCCTGCAATTACGGGTGTCTGGCCCAATCCGGCGTCTTTCATCCGTTCCAAAACCTCTGCGATCAACGGCAAATGCGAGCCTGAAAGAATCGATAGCCCGACCACATGCGCTTTGTCCTCGACGGCGCGGGCGACGATTTCTTCGGGGGTCAGGCGAATGCCTTCATAGGTGATGTCCATGCCGCAATCCCGCGCCCTTGCGGCAATTTGTTCGGCCCCGTTCGAATGGCCATCAAGACCGGGTTTCGCGATCACGAATTTCAGTTTCCGGCCCAATTTCTGGCTGACCGCTTGGACGCGGGTGCGGACGGGATCAAGACCTTCGGTCCGGTTCGACGGGTTCGGACTTACGCCTGTTGGCGCACGATACTGGCCGAATGCTTTGCGCATTTCTTCGGCCCATTCGCCGGTCGTAGCGCCCGCGCGGGCACATTCGATGGACGCTGACATGATATTGGTTCCGTCCAGCGCATCGCGGCGCAGGCGGGCAAGAGAGGCCGCGACGCGCGCGTTGTCGCGGTTGCGGCGCCAGTCGGCCAAACGGCCGATCTGATCGGACTCGGCGGCTTCGTCCACTGTCATGATCGCGCCGTCACCTGCCGTAAGTGGCGATGGCTCACCCTGCTGCCAGCGGTTCACGCCGACGACGGTCGTTTGTCCGCTTTCAATTGCGGCCAGCCGGTTTGAATTGCTTTCGACAAGACGGGCTTTCATATACTCGATTGCGCCGACTGCCCCGCCCATGGCGTCAATCTGGGCCAGCTCGGTCAGGGCGCCCTCTTTCAGGGCTGCGACTTTCGCGTCGATAACGGGATTGCCTTCGAACAGGTCTCCGTATTCCAAAAGATCGGTTTCGTAGGCAAGGATTTGTTGCATGCGCAGCGACCATTGCTGGTCCCAAGGCCGCGGCAGACCAAGCGCTTCGTTCCAAGCGGGCAATTGAACCGCGCGGGCGCGGGCGTTCTTTGACAATGTCACCGCAAGCGTTTCAAGCAGAATGCGGTAGACGTTGTTTTCAGGCTGCTGCTCTGTGAGCCCCAAGGAATTGACCTGCACCCCATAGCGGAAACGCCGGTATTTCGGGTCCTCGACGCCGTATCTGTCGCGGCAGATTTCGTCCCACAATTCGACAAAGGCGCGCATCTTGCACATCTCGGTCACGAAACGAATGCCGGCATTCACAAAGAACGAAATCCGCCCGACCATTTCGGGAAAGTCCTTAGGGGCGACTTTGCCTTTTAGATCGTCCAGGACCGCCGTCGCGGTCGCCAGCGCGAACGCAAGCTCTTCCTCCGGTGTCGCCCCTGCCTCTTGCAAGTGATAGGAGCAGACGTTCATCGGATTCCACTTCGGCAAATATTCGCGCGTGTAGGCCGCAACATCGGTGATCATCCGCAGCGACGGTTCGGGCGGGCAGATATAGGTGCCTCGGCTCAGGTATTCCTTGATGATGTCGTTCTGGACCGTGCCCTGAAGCGTAGAGACATCGGCCCCCTGTTCTTCGGCCACCGCGATATACAGCGCCAAGAGCCACGGCGCGGTCGCGTTGATCGTCATCGAGGTGTTCATCTGTTCAAGCGGGATGCCGTCGAACAGCGCGCGCATGTCACCCAGATGGCAGATCGGCACGCCGACCTTGCCCACTTCGCCCTTGGCAAGCCGGTGGTCGCTGTCGTAACCGGTCTGGGTTGGCAGGTCGAAGGCCACCGACAGACCCGTCTGACCCTTGGCAAGATTGCCCCGATAAAGCGCGTTGGACGCCGCCGCTGTCGAATGACCTGCATAGGTCCGGAACAACCAAGGTCGATCTTTCTGCGTCTGCGACATATTGGGCCCTCTGTGCTGTCAGGGTAATTTTATTTCACGTTGCCACGTCTAGCCGACATTTTGTGTCACTGTCAATTCGCTGCGGCGCGGCATGAGAGGATTTACCTAGGCGTCCAAGAATGACACTGTCGCCCGGATGGCGACGACCGTGACACTACCGCTTTGGCTGCTCGTGCTGATCCTGCTCTTTGCGGTGGTCACTTTCGCATCCCATTTCCTGTTCCCCTCTGTCCGCTGGTTTTTCCGAAAATGGGCCGAGCGGGTCATCGCGCATATGAACAAGCGCCTCACGCGGCCGATCGAGCCGTTCAAGCTGGCGCGGCGCTACGATATGATCGAACGGCTCGTTTATGACCCCGAGGTCGCTCGGGCCGTCAACGACTATGCGCGGGCGAACGGAGTGCCCGAGAGCGTCGCCTTTGAAAAGGCGCGCCGCTACGCGCGCGAGATCGTGCCAAGCTTTTCCGCCACGCTCTATTTCGGCGTGGGGACCCGTCTGTCGCGCTGGCTGTCGCGGACCATGTATCGCCTGAGACTGGGCGCGTTCGAGAACGAAAAGCTGGACGCGATTGACCGAGAGGCCGCCGTGGTCTTCGTCATGAACCACCGAAGCAACATGGACTATGTGCTTGTCACCTATCTGGTTTCGCGCGCCTCGGCCCTGTCCTACGCGGTGGGCGAATGGGCGCGTGTCTGGCCGCTGTCGTCGATCATTCGGACTATGGGCGCCTACTTTATCAGGCGGCGGTACAAGGGCGAACTCTACCGGCGCGTTCTGGGGCGATATGTTCAGCTGGCCACCGACGCGGGTGTGACGCAGGCGATTTTTCCCGAAGGCGGGCTGACTCTGACAGGCCGGTTGGCGAAACCACGGCTCGGGTTGCTGAGCTATATCGTCACCAACTGGGCGCCCGACAAGCGCGAGGTGATCTTTGTTCCCGTCGCCCTGAACTATGACCGCGTGCTGGAAGACACCTTCTTGATCGCGGCAGAGAAGGCCGGGGAGCGGAAATTCAGAGCGCCTCTGGGAACGATCCTTGGTGCGGCGACGCGGCACATCTGGCAACGGATTACGTTACGGCTGCGCCCCTTTGGGACCGCGTCGGTCAGTTTTGGCAGCCCGTTGGAGCTGTCCAGTTTCATCCAGACCACCGACCGCGCTGATCTGACAGAGGCGGTGGCCGATGAGCTGATGAGCCGGATCGAAGACGTCATGCCGATCCTGCCGGTGCCTCTGGTATCGCATCTTCTGCTGGCAGGGGGGCCGATGACGCAGGCGCAACTGACCGAAGTCGCCGCAAAGGCGCTGTCCGACAGTGCCGCAGCCGGCTGTTCGGTGCCTCGCAGAGACGCGGCGGCGGTTGTGGGCGACGCTCTGACGCTCATGCGGGAACGGAGCCTGATCGTCGACAGTCCAGAGGGGTTCATCCCGTCGGATCGGATCGATGTGCTGCGTTTCTATGCGGCCTCCATCGAACACCTGATGCGCTAACCGCGCTGCGAAGGTCCGAATCGCATTCAACGGCTGCTTGTTCTTGTAACGAATCAATTTTCGGCGTCCGAATTGTTATGCAGGTCAAAACCTGCCGATTTAGGAGAGGGAAATGTCATTTAGCTATAAGAACTTCATTGCTGCTGCTGTCGTGGGTCTGGGTGTCGCAGGTTGCGTCGAAACGACCACCTATGTTCCGGTCAGCGACGGTCTGAACCGTAACGTGTTGATCGTGAACCGGACCGGGCGCACGATCTATCGCTTCTATGGCTCCAACGTCGGAACCAACTCTTGGCAAGAAGATATTCTGGGTAACCAAGTCTTGCCGAGCGGCAGTTCGGTCAACATCGATTTCAACGATGGCACCGGACACTGCAACTTTGACTTTAAGATCGTCTTTCCTGACGGCTCTTACGTCGAAGACTACAACATCAACGTCTGCGTGATCGGAACCTATACGGTCCGCTAATGATCAGGCTGCGCAACGCTGCAACGCGGCGGACATAAAATTACAAAATGTACTCTGATTGGGTTGCATTGTTGCGTGGCCGACTCTATCAATCGGGTAAGCGCCGATTCTGCGGCGCAGCGTAATTACATGGACCCGATCCGATGGAGACACCGATGGCCCTTGACGAGCAGGCAGCAACCGCGATTTCGACCGCGCCGCGCAAAGACCTCTATGAAGTAGGCGAGATGCCCCCTTTGGGGCACGTCCCCGCGAAAATGTACGCTTGGACGATTCGCCGCGAGCGGCACGGCGAACCCGAGCAAGCCTTTCAGGTCGAGGTCGTCGACGTCCCGAAGCCGGACAGCCACGAAGTCGTTGTGATGGTCATGGCGGCGGGCGTGAACTACAACGGCGTCTGGGCCGGACTGGGCGTTCCGATTTCCCCCTTTGACGTTCACGGAGAACCCTACCACATCGCGGGCTCCGATGCCTCGGGCATCGTCTGGGCCGTCGGCGACAAGGTAAAGCGCTGGAAGGTCGGTGACGAGGTCGTCATCCACTGCAATCAGGACGACGGCGACGACGAAGAATGTAACGGCGGCGACCCGATGTTTTCGCCCAGCCAGCGGATCTGGGGCTATGAAACCCCTGACGGGTCCTTTGCCCAGTTCACCTGCGTTCAATCGCAGCAGCTGATGCATCGGCCCAAGCATCTGACTTGGGAAGAAAGCGCATGCTACACCCTGACGCTGGCCACCGCGTATCGGATGCTCTTTGGCCACAAGCCGCACGAACTGAAGCCGGGTCAGAACGTGCTGGTCTGGGGCGCGTCTGGCGGGCTTGGCTCTTATGCCATCCAGTTGATCAATACGGCGGGGGCGAATGCCATCGGGGTGATCAGTGATGAATCAAAGCGAGATTTCGTCATGAGCCTTGGCGCCAAAGGTGTGATCAACCGGAATGATTTCAATTGCTGGGGTGAAATGCCCACGGTGAACACACCCGAATACAAGACGTGGTTCGCAGAGGTCCGCAAATTCGGCAAGGCAATCTGGGACATCACGGGCAAAGGCAACAACGTTGACCTCGTCTTCGAACATCCCGGACAGGCAACCTTTCCGGTGTCGGTGTTCGTGGTCAAACGCGGCGGCATGGTGGTGATCTGCGCGGGCACCACGGGTTACAATCTGACGATGGATGCGCGCTACCTATGGATGCATCAAAAGCGCGTGCAGGGCAGCCACTTTGCCAACCTCAAGCAAGCAAGCCAAGCCAACCAGCTGATGGTCGAACGCCGGCTTGATCCCTGCATGTCCGAAGTCTTTGGCTGGGCGGACATTCCCGCCGCCCACACCAAGATGCGAAAGAATCAGCACAAACCGGGCAATATGGCGGTTCTGGTGCAGTCGCCGCAAACCGGACTCCGGACTTTGGACGACGCGATCGAGCAAGGTTTCGACAGCCGCGCCTAAGGCTTCTGCCTAAAATTCGACCGAAATCAACGCCTCCCCATTTATGGGGGGGCGTATTTTGCGAGTGTTTTGTTAACTCGCGCGTTGCTACCATAGGTTGTTAGGAATTGGTTAACTTTTGTCAGAGAGGCTGAACATGGGTAACAAGTGGATCATCGACGTCATTGCCGACCTCAAAGCCTTCGCGGAAGAAAACGATCTGCCCCAACTCGCAGATCAATTGGACCGGACGGCAGTCGTAGCTGCGGCCGAAATCGTCGCGATCCCCAAGGATATGCCCGTCATATCAGGGGCTGAACATCGTGTGGTTGGATTCGTTTCTTGAGGACTTAGAAGCAACATTTGATCTGTCCGGGCTGCAGGCATTGATACTGCGGCTCAGGGATCACTATCAGGTAGACCACGCGGTCTATCATTGGATCAGCGCCGACGGCGAACAATATGGCTGCGGCAGTTATTCCCCCGCTTGGGTTCAGCGGTATGTTGATCGGGAATACCTGCGCGTGGATCCGGTCGTGATTGGCTGTTTCCGCCAATTCCATCCGGTGGACTGGCGCAAACTGGATTGGAGCAGCCGTGCGGCCCGCGCCTTGCTTGAGGATGCCGAAGCGCACGGATTGGGCAATCAGGGCTATTCGATACCCATTCGCGGCCCGAACGGACAATTCGCGGTTTTTACGCTGTCGCACAAATGCAGCGACGAATACTGGGAACAATTCACGCTGGAAAATCAGCGCAATCTGATCCTGCTTGCCCATTACTTTAACGATCGCGCTCTAACCATCGCCAAGGGGCGCACGCCGGTGGCCTCTGTCCCTCTCTCCCCCAGAGAGGTCGACGCACTCACCTTTCTTGCGATGGGCTACGGGCGGGCTCAGGTTGCCGATCTGCTGAACATCTCAGAGCACACCCTTAGGGCCTATATCGAAGGCGCGCGGCTGAAACTGAATGCGCAGAACACGACCCACGCGGTAGCAAGGGCATTGGCCGAAGGTCTGATCGTCGTGGGCGGCGCCGCACGTGCCGCGCCCGGAGATTGGCCAGGACGGGAGAGACCGACCGCCGCTTGACCGCCCCGACAGCACGGTGGGGCCAGAAACCGTTAACGACGCAACCCTAACCTTGGATGATTGTCCAAGCGCAGGGAGGTCGCGGTGCTACGGTTCATTTATGCAAAGGATCTGGAGCGGTTTCCCCTGCTGACGGCAGAGATGTTTTCCGACAGGGCCAAACAATTCAGGGACCGCCTGAAGTGGGAGGTCCAAGTCGACGACCGAGGCTTTGAACAGGACGCCTACGACAAGCTGGGCCCGCTTTATGTCATCTGGCAGGACAGCACCGGAGGACACGGCGGGTCATTGCGGCTTTTGCCGACGACCGGACCGACCATGATCAACGACCATTTTGCCCATCTGGCCGTCGAAGGTCCGGTGGTCGATCCCGCGATTTGGGAATGCACACGGTTCTGTCTGGCCCCGTCCGCGAACGGGCGAGTGGCGGCGGCGTTGATGCTGGGCGGCGGGGCGGTGCTGCGGTCCTTCGGGCTGGACGCATTCGTCGGGGTGTTCGACCGGTCCATGGTGCGTGTCTATCGGGGAATCGGTGCGTCGCCTCGTATTTTCGGCGCCGAAGGTCCGGCCTATCAAGACGGCATCGGTGCGGGGATGTGGCACATGACGCCGACGTCCGAAGCCCGCGTCGCGCAACGGGCGGGCATCTCTCCTCGGCTTGTCCGGCATTGGCTTTTGCGGTCGTTGGGGAATGTCGGGCGGCCCTCTGGCCCTTCGGACCGCAGGGCATTAGGGTCGCGGCATGACCCTTCCGGCAGTTACATTTTCCGATGATCAGGCAGAGGCTTGGGACGCGATCGCCGAAGGGCTGCGCGGCTCTGGCATCGACCTTGACGACAGTCTTCTGACGCCGCCCCGATCGGGCGGATCTTTGGTCATGGCGGTGATCGGCAAGGCGGGGTCGGGCAAGACCATGTTGTTGGCCGAACTGACCCGCGCGCTGAACGAAGCGGGTGTCGACATCGTGTCGGGGGACTGGGAAGGCAAACGGCGCAAGGATCGCCGGACTCTTGCCGTGCTGGCCCCGACCAACAAAGCCGCGAGCGTGCTGCGCACCCGTGGCGTGCCTGCGACCACGATCCACCGCATCCTTTACACCCCCGTCTACGATCCCGAATACGAAAAGATCGCAGAGTGGCTGGCCGGAAACGGCGAAAGGCCGCAGATCGAAGGGCTGACCGAGGTCGCTCTGGATCGCGCTTTTGCGAGCTATCAGGCGAACAAATCCATTCCTGCGGCCCTGGCGGCGGCCGGTCTGCGGGGCAGCGATTTCATCACCGGATGGAAACGTCGCGAGGATCCATTGGACATCGGGTTCGTCGATGAAAGCTCGATGCTGGACAAGCGGCAGTTCGAAGACTTGCAAGAGATTTTCCCGACGCTCGTCCTGTTCGGCGATCCGGCCCAGTTGCCGCCGGTTCAGTCTGACGGCGGCATGGTATTCGAAAACCTGCCCGCCCCAAAGGTGCTGAGCCTGAGCCGAATTCACCGGCAGGACGAAGACAACCCCATTTTGGATTTGGCCCACGCGCTGGCCGACCCTGCGCTGGGGTTCGACGATTTTGAACGGATGGTCGCCGACGCGGCGCGGCGCGACAAAAGGGTCGTCTGGGCCGAACGTGTCGAAAGCGACCTGATGGCGCGGTCGCCGGTGCTGGTCTGGACCAACGCCACCCGTATCCGGTTGATCCACGCGTTCCGCGCTGCGTTTGACGCGCCTGCGGACGAACTGCTGGAAGGAGAGCCGCTGATCTGCGACGGTCTGGAACTGCCGCTCAAGCACCGGAACAAGCGCAACGATCTAGAGGCGCGGGGCCTGATCAAAGGGGCTCAGGTGATCTATCTGGGACCCGGCCGAAAGCCCGGATTTTCGCGGTTGCACGTGATTGGCGCGGACGACCCGCAAGTCAGCGCCGCCAGCATCGTCAAGATCGAACAAGAAGGCGACGACGAGCCCTTTATCCCGTTTGCCGCGCGGATGGGGGCGACCTTTTTGCATGGTGCGGCCGTGACGATCCACAAAGCCCAAGGCAGCCAGTGGGATACGGTTCAAGTCTATGCGCCGGATATCGCGATGGCCAGCAGGATGGGCCGTGTCGAAGCGGGTCAGCCATTGTGGAAACGACTGGCCTATGTTGCGATCACAAGGGCAGAGCGCGAATTGCGCTGGGTGGTCCGCAACCGGCTTGCCCGTCCGACGCAGCCGTTGCGTGTGGACGACCTGACCGTTGAAACTCGGCTCGAACTCAGACCCGAAGGACCCGACATATGAAACGCGCAATCGTGACAGGAGCAAGCAGCGGCATCGGTCGCGCGGTGGCGGAACGGCTGCTTGCCGAAGGCTGGACCGTCGGGCTTATCGCGCGGCGGGCCCCGCTTCTGGAAGACATCGCGGCCGGCTTTGATCGTGCAGTCGTGCTGGCGGCAGATGTGACGGAACCCTCCGCCGTGCAGGCGGCGTTTGACCGGTTCGAGGGCGCGGCGGGCGGGCTTGATCTGTTGTTCAACAATGCGGGCATTTTTGTTCCGCCGAATTTGATCGACGACATGCCTTTGGCGGATTGGGACAGGTCGGTCGCCGTGAACCTTACCGGCATGTTTCTGGCCGCGCGCGCGGCCTTCGGGCTGATGCGGCGACAGGCACCCCGCGGCGGGCGGATCATCAACAACGGCTCGATATCGGCCCATGTCCCGCGCGAAGGGTCGGTGGGCTATACGGTCACGAAGCATGCGATAACGGGGCTGACACGGCAGCTTGCGCTGGATGGACGCGACATCGACATTGCCTGCGGTCAGATCGACATCGGCAATGCGCATACGGATATGATCGACATGCTGATCCATCGCGCCCGAGACGCCGGCCAAGCCGAGCCCCCGCATTTCGACGTCGCGCATGTGGCCGATGCTGTTTTGCATATGGCGAACCTGCCGCTGAATGCGAACGTCTTGTTCCAGACCATCATGGCGACCCGAATGCCCTATGTCGGGCGCGGGTGATCAGCGGCGCAGCGCGGCAAAGGCAGCAGAGGCGCCCCAGCCGGAAATCATGGCGATCGCGATAGCCAAAAGCCCATAAACAAAGGGGAATTCGTTGGCCAGTTCGTAGAGCCACCGCTCTAGCCCCACTTTGTTGACGGGGATCACGGTGTCGAATTCATCGATCACGATCCCGTCGCGGGTCAGGAAAATCCGCGTCACGTAGTCGCCCTCGATCAGGTCGGACGGCATCGAAACCGAGGTCCGGAACAACGTGTCCTGCTCTAGGTCGATCGCCCCTTCGAGGATCTGGTAGGTGCCCTCTTTTTCGCGGATCCGGATCAGCGCTTCGATGAAGGATTCGCTGCCCGCGATGCCTACTCCGACGGCGCGGATGGCGCGTGGGACCGAAATCGAATGGCGCACGTCCTCGATGTCCATCAGAACTTCGTTCATCGGGCCAGAGCTTGCCACCGCGTAGTAGGACGGGGCGAGGTCGACCTCGACCTGTTCGGTGTTGACCCAGATCCCCAGCCGCCGCTCTTTGCGCCAGACCGATAGGGGAACCTGCGGCCCCGAGAGTGTGATCAGGACGCCAAGGGTGCTGTCGGTGGGCAGGGGGACTTCGCGCCGGATCGCGCCGAAGATCAGGATTTCCGATCCGGTAAAGCTGGCCGAGATCGCGACTTCGTCCTGACTGAGTCCGATGACAATTTTTTCTTCGGCAAAGGCGGGAAGGGCCAGCAAAGTCAGCAAAAGGGCGGCGAGGCGTGCCATCATTTGACCGCCCCCACGACCGTGAAAAGTTCGTCCGGTGCAAGGATCAGGTCGATGCCAAGCTTCAGGCAGACCAACAGCACCAGCGCGGCAAGAAGGATCCGCAGCTGTTCGGCGTTAAGCCGCGCGCCAAGCCGTGACCCGACCTGAGCGCCGATCACGCCTCCGACCAACAGGAAAAGCGCCAGCACGATATCGACGGTCTGGTTGGTGATGGCGTGCAGCATCGTCGTGAAGCCGGTGACAAAGATGATCTGGAACAGCGACGTGCCGATCACCACCTTCGTCGGCATGCCCAGCAGGTAGATCATCGCGGGCACCATGATAAAACCGCCACCCACGCCCATGATCGCCGCCAAGATGCCGACCGACATCCCGACTAAAAGCGGAGGGATGACCGAGATATACAGCCCCGAGACACGGAACTTCATCTTGAACGGCAGGTTATGGACCCAATTGTGCTTTCGCCGCGCGGTCGGGCGTGCGCCTTTTCGGGACCGGCGGATCGCGTTGACGCTTTCGATGAACATCAGCCCGCCGACGATGCCCAGAAAGACGACGTAGCAAAGCTGGACCAGCAGATCGACCTGCCCCAAAGCCTTGAGATAGTTGAAAACCACGATCCCGAACGCAGAGCCGATCAGGCCGCCGATCAAAAGCACCGTCCCCATGGGAAAGTCCACGGCGCGTCGTCGAATATGGGTCAGGACCGCGGAAAACGACGAAGCGACGATCTGGTTCGCTCCGGTCGCCACCGCCACGGCGGGCGGGATGCCGACAAAGAACAGCAGCGGCGTGATCAGAAAGCCGCCACCCACGCCGAACATCCCCGACAGAATACCCACGATCCCGCCAAGACCGAGCAGCATCCAGATATTCACCGATACCTCGGCGATGGGGAGGTAAATTTGCATTTGCCGTTCCGGCGTGATTTGGCCGCGTAGGTCCAGACAACGCCTTTCGCCGCGAAGTGTCAAACCCCGCCGACCCGAAAACTCTGGATTGTTATGCGATTATCTGGGTTTGGCCCCAAGCCTGTGCAAAATCTGGACCTATCCGCCGTTGCGCAGGAACCGGCGCAGGACCTTCTCTAGCTTGGCGGCTCCCAAGGGTGCCATGGCCTTGGTGTGTTCGTGGCTGATCTTTTCGCTGCTCATGCCTGCGGCCATGTTGGTGATCGTCGAAATGGCGGCGGCACGAAGCCCCAGAAACCGCGACAGGATCACTTCGGGGACGGTGGACATGCCCACCGCATCCGCGCCCAGCATCTTGATCGCGCGAATTTCGGCGGGTGTTTCAAACGACGGGCCGGAGTACCACGCATAGATACCGCCCGGCATCGACACGCCCACCGCTTCGGCGGCTTCGTGCAGTCGGCGGCGCATGTCGGGGTCATAGGCTTCGGTCATGGGCACGAACCGCGCGTCGGTCGGCTCTCCGATCAGGGGGTTCAGACCGGAGAAATTGATATGGTCGGACAGGCACATGATCGAGCCGGTGGGCATATCGGGACGCAGCGAGCCTGCGGCGTTGGTGGCGATCACCCGCTTTCCGCCCAGCTCTTTGAGCACCTCCAAAGGCAGACGCATGGCGTCGGGCTGGCCCTTTTCATAGTAATGCGCCCGCCCGCCAAACACCGCGACCCGCACCCCTTCCAGAGTGCCGATCACAAGGTTCGGGTTATGCCCCGACACGCCCGCATGGGGAAAACCCGGCAGGTCAGAGTAGGGGATGGCGATACCTTCGACGGCACCCGCCAAATGGCCCAGTCCGGACCCAAGGATGAGTCCGACCTCGACCGGAGCCTTGCCCGCACGTTCGCGGATCAGATCGGCTAGATCACCGCTCTTTGACATAGGGTTCGCCTCCTGCGCGCGGGGGGATGGCTTTGCCGATGAAACCGGCAAGGATCACGACCGTCATGATATAGGGCAGGGCGTCCAGCAGTTGGACCTTGACCGACAGGCCGATCGCCTTTTGCAGGATGTCGGGCCGCAGAGCCAAGGCCTGAAGGTAGCCGAACAGCAGACAGGCGGCCATCGCATACCACGGGCGCCATTTTGCAAAGATCAGAGCGGCCAGCGCGATGTAGCCGCGTCCGGCGGTCATTTCCCGCACAAAGCCCGCCTGCAGCGCGGTCGACAGATAGGCGCCGGCGACGCCGCACAGGATGCCGCAAATAAACACGGCCGAGAACCGCAGCCGCACTACCGAAATGCCTGCCGTATCGACCGCCGCGGGGTTTTCCCCGACCGCTCTTAGGCGCAGACCGAAACGGGTGCGATACAGGATCCACCACGTCACGGGGACAAGGATCAGCGCGACGTAGACGATCAGCGCATGGCCCGAAAACACCTGACTGTAGACCTTCATAGGCAGGTTTGCCTGAGCGATCTCGCGAAGCTTTGTCAGCGCGCCGGGAAAGATGATGGGTTCGAACCGCGCGGGCCCCGACAGTTGCGGCGTGCGGCCGCCCTGACCGAACCAGCTTTGCGCCGCGACGACCGTCAGGCCAGAGGCGAAAAAGTTGATCGCCACGCCCGAAATCAGCTGGTTGCCGCGGAAGGTGATCGACGCAAGCCCGTGCACGCCGGACAGCATCAGGCTCCCCATGATTGCGGCCAACAGACCGACCCAGACCGACCCCGAGGTAGAGGCAAACGCACCGGCAAGAAAGGCCGCGACAAGCATCTTGCCCTCTAGGCCGATGTCGAAAATACCGGCGCGCTCGGAAAACAGACCGGCAAGACAGGCCAAAAGCAGGGGCGTCGCCAGACGCATCGTGCCGCCAAGGATCGAAGGATCAAGAAGTGAAAGAAGGTCCATCGCGCCTCTCCTATGCCTTGCTGCGGAACAGACGCACGATTGGCATCCGCACCATTTCATCCAGTGCGCCGGTGAACAGGATCACCAGAGACTGGATCACCAGCACCATTTCTTTCGGCACCTGAGCTTGGATCGAAAGCTGAGTGCCGCCCTGATACAGAAAGCCGAACAGGAT
>JALQXR010000311.1 GCA_023263105.1 Marivivens sp.
TGCACACGCACACGCACACGCACACGCACACGCACACGCACATGCACACACAGATGCACGCATGCACGCATACGCACACACACAGACACACACACACACACACACACACACACACACACACACACTCTGCGGTGCCACCACCTCACCAACCTGGAGGCGCGCCGGCCAAGGCAGTTTGGGGGCCTGGGAGGGCACGTGGAGGGGGCACTGTGCAGGAGCTCCCTGGATGCATGCAGCAGCGGGCTCCGCCGAGGTTTGCTGGAGGGGCTGCTGGCCGGAGCGACGTGGACAGCGGACCGGGCCCATCGCAGACGGATGATACCCTCGCCCCGCTGCCCCTACTGCAGCACGGGGGACACCGAGACAGAGGACCACATTCTGTGGGTCTGCCGGGCGTGGGCGGAGTGCCGGGGACCGCGCATGCCAGACCTCCTCCGACTGGCGGCCTGCGCAGGGCTGCCTGCCCTGCCTTCCGCGTGGCCGCCGTGCCTCAGGCTGTGCGGACTCCCGCCGCGATCCCTGGCGGCCACAGCACCGATGGGCACCTTCCCACCCTTGGTGCTGGCGCTGCACCTCTTCATGTGCGACATTCTGGAGGTTCGGAAGCTCAGAGACGAACACTCAGGGAACCCCCCCCTGTTCGCCAGCCGCCCGCCGAGCAGAGGCTACCCCATGCGCGAACTGGTGGGGCCCCTCCCCCGACCCGAGCCCCTGCCCATAGCGGTGCGCAACATGGCCCCGTCCGAGTGGGGCTGGGAGCGGGCATTTCTGGTGGACCTCCTGCTCTGGCTGGCCCAACTGCAGTGGATGCCCCCTGGAGCGGGACAGGTCACTTTCATCGAGCTGGCTCTGGACTTCGAAGCCACGGCGGGCCGAGCACTGCCCCCGACGCCGCAGTCGTCCCTGCAGGGCGTGCCCCTCTCGCTACATGAGCGGGCCAGGGTCCTCCGCGTGGCGCTAGTGGCCCTCAAGAAGCACTCGGCGGGGCCACCCCCATTCCTAGGGGTGTTTGTCAACCGGGCCTTCTCCCTGGTCCCGCTCGGGGCGGGCCCGCAGGCGGGCCTCAGCAGGCGACCTTACTTCGTGAGCCGGGGAGCAATGGCGCGGCAGCTGGAGGCGCTGCAGGCCTACAGTGAGCGCAGGATAGCCCGCAACCGGTGCCGCGTCCCGCAGGACAGCAGAGCGCCCCAGCAGGCAGCCGCGCCACAGCTGCCTCACCAGCCGGGGGTCCAGCCCCAGCCGCCGGCCGCGCTCGCCGACCCAGCGCCACCGCTGGTCGCGCCGCAGCCGGCGAAGGGGGGAGCACGGCGCTCGCGGAACTGCTTCGCGTCGGACTACACCCCCCCAGCCGGGGACGCGCCGCAGGGCGCAGCCTTTGCCCTCAGGGTGCGCCAGCGGCCATATGGCGCCCTACCGGTTTGGCGCCTGCCTAAACCAGGAGCCCCGCACCGACCGGCACTACCGCTGCCAGCCCCACAGCCGCGCCCCGCAGCAGAGCGCAGGCCGGCCCCACCCGGCGGGGCCCCGCCGGATCCAGCGCCAGCACCCCTGGTGCCGCGCGCGCTGCCAGTGCCGCCGGCGCCCCTAGCGCCGCAGGCGCCGCACCCGGTGCGCCCGCCGGCGGCGCCAAGGAACGCCAAGTCGTATCGCTGCGGAGCGCACGACCTGCCACCGTGCAAGTCCTGCTTCAGGGCGGGCAGGGGGGTCCGCCACTGCTGCAAGGCCGGCCATCACCGACGGCTGGCAGGGCTCCAGGTGCCGGCCAGCGCCAGACATCTGGGCACGCCGCCCCCCTCAGGGCGGCCGGGGAGGGCAGCACCGCC
>JALQXR010000312.1:0-1575 GCA_023263105.1 Marivivens sp.
GCGGCGCAATCTGGGCAAGACCTTTCAGCAGATGATCATCTGGGGGATGATTTTTCTGGGGGCCATCGCGCTGGGTGGCCTTTGGCCCGCGGTCCAAGAGGCCATTCGCCCCAGCCAAAGCATCAGCGACAGCGGCCAGATCGTCCTGCCGCGCGAAGGCGACGGGCATTATTATGCGGATATTCTGGTGAATGGGGTCGAGGTGCGCTTTGTCGTCGACACCGGCGCGAAAGATCGGGCTCGATCCGGCGACGCTGGCCTATTACGACCGCGCCCAGACCGCCAACGGAGAGGTCGCGACCGCCCCGATCTGGTTCGAGTCGATGACGCTTGGTCCGGTCACATTTTCTGATGTCCGCGCGGCGGTGAACGAAGGCGATCTGTTCGGGTCGCTGTTGGGAATGAGCTATCTAAGCCGGTTCTCGCGGATCGAAATCACGGGAAACCAGTTGATCCTGACGCCTTAACTGGCTGCTTTTTCTGCCTTTTTCACCCAGCGGCCTGACTCTTGTGCCCAGTATTGCGCGCCCACCCCCGCATTGGTCAGCGTCTTCCACTGGCCCCGCGCGCGGTCCAGCGCAGCGGCGTCCGCCCCGTCAAAGATGACGCAGGCCCGTTCGGCCGAGGCGACCTCGTCCGGTGTCAGATCGGCGCCGTCCACCGACATGACGCAAGCGGCCTCTGGCCTGTCGTCGGCTTCGGTGGTCAAGAGAACCGGCTGCAGATCGTCATGCGGGCCACCCGCCACGCCGTGCGCCAGAAAGCTGTCGTCGGGTCCGGCCCACAGCGCGACGTCCAGCGACTCGATCCTGTCGCGGTCACGGCCACGCACCTCGATCCGCCAGCCGCGATCCCGCGCCCGCGACACGATCATCGGCAGCGCTTGCTCTAGCGGGGTCTCGATCAGGTGATAGAAATAGACGTCTCCCATCGGGGCGGGCTTTCTGGACTGCGAATTCCCGCGCACCCTGCCAGCCACGAGATATCAGTTCAATCCCCCGCCCAAATCGTTTAGCCTTTGACCAAGAAAAACAGGCTAGCGACGGGGAAAGCGCCTTTGGGTCGATTCGACAGATATATGCTGTCTCAGCTCATGGTGCTGTTCGGGTTCTTTGCGCTCGTGCTGATCCTCGTTTACTGGATCAACCGCGCCGTGGTTCTTTTCGACCAGTTGATCGCGGACGGCCAGTCGGCCTGGGTCTTTCTAGAGCTGACCGCCCTGTCCCTGCCGGGAGTGATCCGGATCGTCCTGCCCATCGCGGCGATTGCGGCGTCGATCTATGTGACCAACCGGCTAAGCTCGGAGTCCGAGCTGACCGTGGTGCAGGCGACCGGCTACTCGCCCTTTCGCCTGTCGCGCGCGCCTTTGGTGTTCGGGCTGATTGTGACGCTGCTGATGTCGGCTTTGGTCCATGTGCTGGGCCCGATGTCGAGCGCCGAGTTCAACAAGCGCAATCAGGAAATCAGCCAGAACGTGATCGCGCGCCTGCTGACCGAGGGCCAGTTCCTGTCGCCGGTCGACGGGGTGACGGTCTATATTCGCGACATCACGCCCAACGACGAGCTTCTGGACAT
>JALQXR010000312.1:1585-1813 GCA_023263105.1 Marivivens sp.
CCTATACCGCCAAACGCGCCTTTATTCTGAACGCGGGCAACGGTCCCCAGCTGGTCATGATCGAGGGCATGGCTCAGGCGCTTTTGAACGATGCGCAGCGGCTCCTGACGACTCGGTTCGATGATTTCGCCTATGACATCTCTGATTTCATTCCCGCGCTGGACCAGGGCTACCGGTCGATTGGCAGCTATACGTCGCTGGCGCTGTTGTCCCCCAACGACGCGCTGA
>JALQXR010000313.1 GCA_023263105.1 Marivivens sp.
GCAGTCCGGGACGTTTGCGGGCGATTTCGGGCAGTTGCTCTAGCCCGTTGCCGTCCGGCATGACCACGTCCGAAATCACCAGATCGCCTTTGCCTTCCTCGACCCAGCGCATCAGCGTGACCAGCGAAGCCGTCGCGTGGACCTTACACCCCGAGCGTGTCAGGGCCTGTGTGAGTACCGTGCGGATCGTGCGGTCGTCATCCGCGACCAGAACCGTGCCGTCCATCAGGTCTTCTCCTTTTTCGCAAAGTCTTGGTCATCGGCCGCGGTCACCGGCGGCAGGATCGGCGCCACCGGCAGCGACACGCGGAAAACCGTCCGGCCCGGCACACTGTCGACCGAAATCCATCCGCCCGCGTCACTGACCAGCTTGGACACCAGCGCAAGCCCCAGTCCGGTCCCGTTCTCTCGTCCTGAAACGAAGGGTTCGAAAATGTCGGCGGCGATGTCCGGCGGCAGTCCGGGGCCGTCGTCGATGATTTCGATCTGCAGCGGCAGTCGGGCATTGGTGCCGTCCGCCCTCCGCACGCGCAGGGACGGGTCATAAAAGCTGTGCAGCCGGATTGTTCCGCCTTTAGGGCCTGCCTCGGCTGCGTTCTTCAAAAGGTTCAGGAAGACCTGCAAAAGCTGGTCGCTGTCCGCCAGCGACAAAGGCAGCGACGGGTCGTAGTCCTCGATGAAATTCATATGCGCGCCGAACCCGACCGAGGCCGACTGGCGGGCACGGTCCAGCACGTCGTGGATGTTGACGGGCTTCATCGCGGGCGGACGCACGTTGCCGAATTGCTCGACCTGTTCCAGCAGTTTTACGATCCGGCGACATTCGTCGACGATCAGATCGGTCAGCTCCATGTCCTCGGGGGACAGGTTCATCGACAAAAGCTGCGCGGCGCCGGTGATGCCCGCCAGCGGGTTCTTGATTTCATGGGCCAGCATTTCGGCCATGCCGATCGCGGATTTCGCAGCCTTGCCCGAATGGGCGTTCTGGGTCATCCGGCTGGCGATTTCCCGAGGCTGGATCAGCATCAGCATCTGGCCCGCCTCGCCCTGCAGCGGCGCGATCTGGATGTTGCACTGAAGCGGCGCACGCTCGCCCGAGCCGACATCGACGTCGTTGACAAACAGCGACGACCGGAACGCGCGGGCGCGGGCCAGCGGCTCTTCCAGAGGGGCGTCGACGGTCACCTTTTCCCACAGGTTCGCGCCGATCAGCGCCCGCGACGACAGGTTCAGAAAGCTCTCGGCAGCGGCATTGCTGTCGACGATCACGTCTTTGGCCCCAAGCACCAGAGCCGGAACCGGCAGCGAATTCCAGATGGCATCATCCGAGATCATGCCGCGACCCTCTGATGACCGGCCAGCGCCTCTGGCAACAGCCGCAGGACCGCGTCCGGCCTCTGTTCGGTCAGCACCGCCTTCCGCAGGTCGGGCGCGGGGTCCGCGTCGTCCATATACCAGCCCAGATGTTTGCGCGCGACCTTGTTGCCCAGTTCGGCCCCGTAGAAAGAAACCATCGCCTCATAGTGCCCGCAGACCAGATCGACGAGCGCCGCGCCGGTCGGCACCTGCGGCGCGGGCGCACCCCAGAGCGACGCCGCGACTTCGGCCAGCCGCCAAGGCCGCCCCTGAGCGCCGCGTCCGATCATGACACCCGTCGCCCCCGATTGCTCCAGCGCCGCGCGCGCGGTCGCGGCGTCGGTAATGTCGCCGTTCGCAATGACCGGAATCGACACCGCGTCGCGCACCCTGCGGATCGCGGCCCAGTCGGCAGAGCCTTTGTAGAACTGGCAG
>JALQXR010000314.1 GCA_023263105.1 Marivivens sp.
TCACCAGATCGGATACACGACCGACACCGACACCGAGGTCATTGCGCTTTTGGCGGAATTCTACCTTGGTCAGGGGCTGTCGCCGCGGGACGCCGCCGAACAGACCATCGCGCGGCTGGAGGGGGCCTTTGCGCTGTGCTTCCTGTTTGACGGCGAAGAAGACCTGCTGGTCGCCGCCCGCAAAGGCAGCCCGCTGGCCATCGGGCACGGCGACGGAGAGATGTATGTAGGCTCCGACGCCATCGCCCTTGCCCCGATGACCGACCGGATCACCTATCTGGACGAAGGCGATTGGGCCGTCGTCACCCGCCAGTCGGTCGAAATCCACGACCAGACCGGAGCGGTCGTCCGCCGCCCGCTGCGCAAGGTCCACATCGACACCGCCCAGATCGACAAAGCCGGTTACAAACACTTTATGGCGAAAGAGATCGCCGAACAGCCCGCGGTTCTGACCCGCACGCTGGACCATTACCTGAAAGACGGCGTGATCACCCTGCCCCAGCCGGGTCTGGATTTCACCGCCATCGACCGGATCGTCATGGTCGCCTGCGGCACCGCCTCTTTCGCGTGCAACGTCGCCAAATACTGGTTCGAAAGTCGCGCGGGATTGCCGGTCGAGGTCGATGTCGCCTCTGAATTCCGCTACCGCGAGCCGCCCATCGGCAAGCGGACGCTGGCGATTTTTGTCAGCCAGTCCGGCGAAACCGCCGACACGCTGGCGGCGCTGCGCTATTGTCAGGGCAAGGCCGACACGATTGCCGCCGTGGTCAATGTCACCGAAAGCTCGATCGCACGGGAAAGCGATCTGGTGCTGCCGATCTGCGCGGGCGCGGAAATCGGCGTGGCATCGACAAAGGCGTTCACCTGCCAGCTGATGACGTTGAACTTCTTGGTGCTCGAGGCCGCGCGTCAACTGGGTCGGCTGGACGCGGCCGCTTTGGCCGCCGAGGTCGGGGCGGCGCAGTCCTTGCCCGGATTGGTCAGCCACGCTTTGACCATCGCCAACCGCTGCGAAGACTTGGCCCGCTCTTTGGCCGAAGCCCGCGACATCCTGTTTCTGGGACGCGGCCAGATGTATCCTCTGGCCATGGAAGGCGCGTTGAAGCTGAAAGAAATCAGCTACATACACGCCGAAGCTTATGCATCGGGCGAACTTAAGCATGGGCCAATCGCCCTGGTCGACAAAACGGTGCCGGTCGTGGTGATCGCGCCTCGCGACAAGCTGTTCGACAAGACCGTCAGCAATATGCAAGAGGTCATGGCGCGCGGCGGAAAGGTGCTTTTGATCACCGACAAATCCGGCATCAAAGAAGCGTCCCACGGCGTGTGGGAGACCCTTCAGATGCCGCAGGTTCCCGACACTCTGGCGCCGATCCTCTATGCAATTCCCGCGCAGATGCTGGCCTATTACACGGCCATCGAAAAAGGCACCGACGTGGACCAGCCCCGCAACCTTGCCAAGTCGGTTACGGTCGAATGACGCTGTCTGTTGGCCCCGTGACACTGGATGGCGACCACGTGCGGTTGGCGCCTTTGTCGATGGACCATCTCGGCGCGCTGCAAGAGGCGACCGAGGACGGAGAACTGCACAGGCTTTGGTACACGATGGTCCCCCCGCCCGAAGGCATGGCCGCCGAAATCACGCGCCGGCTCGGGCTATTGGCTGCGGGATCCATGGTCCCGTTCACGGTGATGACGCCGGACGGCCATCCGGTCGGGATGACCACCTATATGAACATCGACCGACCCAATCGCAGGGTCGAGATCGGCTCGACGTGGTA
>JALQXR010000315.1 GCA_023263105.1 Marivivens sp.
CGCCAAGGATCGGATTTCAAAGTAAGGGCGAGACATGGCACGAATTGTGAAATTGTCCGACGCCCGAGAGCTGCCGTTTTGGCGGCGACCCGTCGCTTTGCTGTTCCTCATGGCGATGGCGATGCCGGTTGCGTTTTCGACCTGGTCGGCGCTGTTGAACAACTTTGTCATCGAAGTCGCCGAATTCGACGGCTCGGACATCGGCTGGCTGCACACGGTGCGCGAAATTCCGGGGTTTCTGGCGATCGGAGTGATCGCGATCATCATGTTCATGCGCGAACAGGTGCTGGGCACGGTTGCGCTGGCGATGCTGGGGGTGGCGACTGCGATCACCGCCTATTTCCCGTCGATGGGCGGGATATTGACCATCACCCTGCTGTCGTCGATCGGGTTCCATTACTACGAAACAGTCAACCAGTCGCTGCAACTGCAGTGGATCGACAAGGCCCGCGCGCCTCAGACCCTTGGCTGGATCGTCGCGGCGGGCTCGGCGGCGACTCTGGTCGCGTACCTGCTGATCGTCCTGACGTGGAAGACCTTTGACCTAAGCTATAACTTTGTCTTCATGGCCTCGGGCGGGTTCACCGCTGTGGTGGCTGTGTTCTGCATGGTCGCCTATCCGCAGTTTCAGGCCCCGCATCCCCAGATCAAACGGATGATCCTGCGCCGCCGGTACTGGCTGTATTACCTGCTGCAATTCCTTGCCGGAGCGCGTCGGCAGATATTTGTGGTCTTTGCCGGCTTCATGATGGTCGAGCATTTCGGCTACGACGTGCATGAGGTGACATCGCTTTTCCTGATCAACCTGGTCGCCAATATGCTGATCGCGCCGGTGCTGGGCAAAGTCGTCGCCCGCTTTGGCGAGCGGCTTGCCCTGCTGGTCGAACACGCGGGCCTGACAATCGTCTTTCTGGCCTATGGCGGCATCTACTGGTTCGGCTGGGGCGTGGTCATCGCCTCTGTGCTTTATGTGGTCGACAACCTGTTCTTCGGGCTGGCGCTGGCGCTAAAAACCTATTTCCAAAAAATCGCCGATCCGGCGGATATCGCGCCGACGGCGGCGGTTGCCTTTACGATCAACCATATCGCTGCGGTGTTCCTGCCCGCGTCGCTGGGGTATCTGTGGCTCAGCTCGCCCTCGGCCGTGTTCCTTCTGGCGGCTGGAATGGCGCTGTTGTCGTTCCTGCTGGCCCTTTTGGTCCCGCGCCACCCGTCGCCGGGCAATGAAACCAACCTGCGGCGTCCTCTGGGCAAAGCTGCCGCCGCCGAATAATCGCGGCCTGAACGGAGACTCCCATGCTGACCTATTCCGCCATCGCGCAGGTGTCCGACCTAGACCAAGCCGAAGCGCTGGCCCGCGACTGCGAAGCGCTCGTGCCTGAACCGACCGGTGTCGGCACCTTCGAAATCGAGGACGGATCGGGCCTGTACGAAGTCGCGGCCTATTTCACCGAGCAGCCCGATCAGGCTGGCCTTGCGCTCTTGGCCGCGATGCACGGCGCGCGCGCCTTTGTGGTCTCGGAGGTTCCCGATCAGGACTGGGTCAGCAAAGTGCGCCGCGACCTTGCTCCGGTCGAGGCGGGCCGCTTCTTTGTCTATGGCAGCCACGACGCGGACAAAGTGCCCGAAGGGCGCATCCCGCTGCTGATCGACGCCGCAATGGCATTTGGCACGGGGCACCACGGCACCACGCTGGGCTGCCTGCGGGCGCTGGATCAGCTGATCGACGACCTGGTCCGCCTCGGC
>JALQXR010000316.1 GCA_023263105.1 Marivivens sp.
CGGTCATTCCGCCGCCTCCGACATCAAGGCCATGTAGCTGGCCGCCCGCGTCGTCTCGACATTCGCCCGCGGCAAGTAGGGGTAGACATCGAGATCAAGCCTCGGGGGGCGCTTCTCCACCTGACAGAGCACGAGGTGCTTCACGGCGTCGAAGCCGACCGCGCCCAGCTTCAGGGCCTTCTTCACGGCGGCATGCAGGTCATCCATCTCGAAGGTCTCGAGCAGACGCAGCACCTGCACATACTCGCGGCGCCCCATCTTGAGCATGCGCGCCTCCATCAGGCGGCGCAAAGTCTGGAACTCTTCGGGCAGGTCCCATTCCGCCAAGGGTGCGGCCTGGTCCAAGGCATTGATCTTGCGCTCGATCAGCGGGAGGTAGTGAACCGGATCAAAGATCATGTCCTCGCGATCGTAACAGCGCGGGTGTCGGGCGATCACCTCCCCGCGACAGCCGATCACGACCTCATCGACATAGCCGCGGATCCAGACATCCTGGTGGCCATAGGCGACCGGGACCGAGTAATCGTTGGTGTCATAGCGCACGAGAGACTGCGAGCTGACCCTGCCGCCCGCTTGGTCGCAGGCGTCGAACGGGGCGGCAGGCAGGGGGCGCATCGCGACCAGATCGCGCTGCAACCTCTCACCGATCGTCTCCTTGTGACCCCGAAGAATGCGCGTCAGGCGTGCGCGGCACTGCCCTTCAAGGTCTGCGTTGAAATCGTCCCAACTGGCAAAGTGGGGGATCGGCACCATGTGGTTGCGGCGGGCGTAGCCGACCATCCCCTCGACAGCGCCCTTGTCGTTCCCCTTCCCGGGCCGACCATAGCGATCCCGAAACAGGTAATGCGACTGCAAGCCGCTGAACAGCGCGGCGCGGATGCGCGTGCCGTCCGGTTGGATCTTCGACACCAGGCAGCGGTCGTTGTCGTAGAGCACCGACACCGGCACGCGCCCGAAGAAGGTGAAGGCGTGAACGTGGCCATCGACCCAGGCTTCAGCCGTCGCCGCCGGATACGCCCTTATGTAACAGGCATCGCTGTGCGGCAGATCGAAGGCACGAAGAAGTGCGCCTTCTGCTCGACACCGCCGATGACGACAACCGCTTCGCCAAAATCGGCCTGAGCATGGCCCGGCGGATGAGCCAGCGGCACAAACATCTCCCGGGTCCGCCGCTCGCGATCACGCACGTAATCCTTGACGATCGTATAGCCTCCGGTGAAGCCGTGCTCGGCCTGAAGCCGTTCCCATATGCGCTTGGCCGTATGACGCTGCTTGCGATGCACGACCTTGTCGGCTTCAAGCCAGGCGTCAATGAACTCGGTGAACCCGTCCAGCTTCGGCCGCCTGATCGGCTTGTCCCGCCGGTAGCCAGGCGGCACCGAAAAGGCCAACATCTTATCAACCGTCCCACGCGAAATGTTGAAATGCTTCGCCGCCGCCCGCGCGCTCATGCCCTCGGCACACGCCAAGCGAACCTTCTTGTAAAGTTCCACGGTATAGATCTCCCCGCCCTCCCTGCCGCTGCAAGAAGGGAAAAGTGGCAGGATTTTACTCCGCCCGCAGCGAGACTATCCCGCCGCTACCATGGCCTAATTTTGCACCGCCGTTTCCATTCCTCAAGTGGCCTGCCTGCTGACGTCAAGATCGCCTGACTGCGTCGGCTGATCAAGCGTTTTCCGCCCCGAGCGGCGTCTGTGGTCGCACAAACGCCCAAAGTTGGGCGCATCGGCCTGTAAACCCGCAGCATCCC
>JALQXR010000317.1 GCA_023263105.1 Marivivens sp.
TGCGGGGAATAAAGGTCACGACATGGACCACCGCATCGCCCGACAGCGCCGCGGGCCGGGCCGAAATCGTCACGTTGCCGCCTGCGCGCCCCACAACCAGCTCGACCACCGGCGGCATCGCCGCGTGGTGCCGTATGTGATCAAGGATCTCCATCCCCCGCGCGCCCACGACCTGGTCGACACCCGACACGACGAACTGTGGCGTATAGACCGTACGCGCGCCGGACTCGGCGGCATAGAGTTCTTGGCGGCGGGTAAACTGCGGATCGGCAAAGGCATCGACCCACCCCAGATAGTCCCAATAATCCACATGCAGCGACAGGGCGATCACATCGGGCCGCTCGGATATCTGGCGAAAGAACTCATCCGCCGGAGGACAGGATGAACAGCCCTGCGACGTGAACAGCTCGACCACGACCGTGCGATCGTCGGCTTGGGCGGAAAACGTGGATGAGGCCAGAACCGCGAAGGTCCAAAGGAGTGTGCGAATGGACATGATCCGGTTGTCGTGCAGTTTGGATTGCCGATCAATAGTCGACCGCACCGCCAGAGACCAATCAACCATTCGAGAGCCAAAAGTGACCTTTCGGCCTGCCATTCGGGCCATCAATTGCAGTTTTGTGTGCAATGGTATACAAAAACTTCCGATAGCCCCTTGATTGCAATTTCGTCATCGGGCAGAAGCTAGCTGAACCTCATATTCACCGCCATGAAAGGGAGAGCCGATGCCCATCACCGTTGGTAAGGACACCGCAAAGACCCGCAAGACACTGACCACAGGCGGCCAGTCGATTGCCTATTATTCGATCCCCGCTGCCCAAGCCGCCGGACTTGGCGATTTCTCCCGCCTACCGGCCGCGCTGAAGGTCGTTCTGGAAAACATGCTGCGTTTCGAAGACGGCGGCTTTTCGGTGTCGACCGACGACATCAAGGCCTTTGCCGAATGGGGCGCAAAGGGTGGCAAGAACCCGCGCGAAATCGCCTACCGCCCTGCCCGCGTCCTGATGCAGGACTTCACCGGCGTTCCGGCGGTCGTCGACCTTGCCGCGATGCGTGACGGTATCCTTGGACTGGGCGGCGACGCACAGAAGATCAACCCGCTGAACCCCGTGGATCTGGTCATCGACCACTCGGTCATGATCGACGAATTCGGCAACCCGCGCGCGTTCCAGATGAACGTCGACCGCGAATACGAACGCAACATGGAGCGTTACCAGTTCCTCAAATGGGGTCAGGGCGCGTTCAACAATGTCCGCGTGGTTCCGCCGGGCACCGGCATCTGCCACCAGGTGAACCTGGAATACCTTGCCCAGACCGTCTGGACCGACACCGACCAGAACGGCGACACCGTCGCCTATCCTGACACGCTTGTCGGCACCGACAGCCACACCACCATGGTCAATGGCCTTGCTGTTCTGGGCTGGGGCGTCGGCGGGATCGAGGCCGAGGCCGCGATGCTGGGCCAGCCCGTATCCATGCTGATCCCCGAAGTCGTCGGCTTTAGACTGACCGGCGAGATGCTGGAAGGCACCACCGCGACCGACCTTGTCCTGAAGGTCGTACAGATGCTCCGCAAGCATGGCGTCGTCGGCAAGTTCGTCGAATTCTACGGCGAAGGTCTGGACCACCTCCCCCTTGCCGACCGCGCGACGATCGCCAACATGGCCCCCGAATACGGTGCGACCTGCGGCTTTTTCCCGATCGACAACGAAACCCTGCGCTACCTGCGTCAGACCGG
>JALQXR010000318.1 GCA_023263105.1 Marivivens sp.
GAATCCTTCACATGCACGACCTGCTGCGCGCCGGAGTCTCTTGATGACCCGCTCTGTCATCCTGATCCCCGCCCGCTATGCCTCGACCCGTTATCCGGGGAAGCCACTGGTCGAAATGACCCAGGCCGACGGCAGCCGCAAATCGCTGATCCGCATGACGTGGGACGCGGCCCAAACGGTCAAAGGCATCGCCGAGGTTCACGTCGTCACCGACGACGACCGGATCAAGGCGGCGGCAGAGTCCTTTGGCGCCTCGGTGATCATGACCTCGCCCGACCGCGAAAACGGCACGGCCCGCTGCGCCGAGGCGCTGGCGGTCGCGGGGATCGACGCCGATGTGGTCGTGAACCTGCAAGGCGACGCGCCGCTGACCCCGCCGTGGTTTGTCGAAGATCTGGTCGCCGCGATGGCCGCCGATCCCGCCGCACAGGTCGCGACGCCCGTGCTGCGCTGTGACCCGCTGACCTATGGCCATTTTGTCGAGGACCGCAAAGTCGGCCGCGTGGGCGGCACGACGGCTGTGTTCGATGCCGCTGGAAATGCGCTCTATTTCTCGAAAGAGGTGCTGCCCTATATCGACCCCGGCAAAGTGCCCGACCACAACATCCCCGTGTTCCACCACGTCGGCGTCTATGCCTACCGACCCGCCGCGCTGCAGGCCTATGGCGGCTGGCCGGTGAGCCAACTGGAAACGCTCGAAGGGCTGGAACAGTTGCGGTTCCTCGTCAATGGAACCCCCGTGAAATGCGTGCAGGTCGAAGGCCGTGGCCGCGTCTTTTGGGAGCTGAACAACCCCGCCGACGTGCCCCGCATCGAAGCCGCCCTGAAGGAGGTCGCAAAATGACCAGTCCCGTGACCAACCCCGCCATCGACACCCGTATCGTCACCGTGGGCGACATCGCTATCGGCGGCGCTAACCCTTTTGAGCTGATCACCGGCCCCTGCCAGCTGGAAACGCTGGACCACACGCGGATGATGGCCGAAGGCATCGCCGAGGCCTGCGCCGCCAGCGGCACGCGGTTCATCTTTAAGGCCAGCTACGACAAGGCCAACCGCTCGTCGCTGAGATCCGAGCGCGGCGTGGGGATGGAAAAGGGACTCGAGGTGCTGGCCCGCATCCGCGAGGAATTCGGCTGCCCCGTCCTGACCGACGTGCACGAAGCTGCCCATTGCGCGCCCGCGGCCGAGGTTTGCGACGTCCTGCAAATCCCCGCATTTCTGTGCCGCCAGACCGACCTCTTGCTTGCCGCCGGTGAAACCGGTCGGGCGATCAACATCAAAAAGGGCCAGTTCCTTGCCCCTTGGGACATGGCCAACGTCGCGGCCAAGGTCGCCAGCACCGGCAACGACCGCATCATGCTTTGCGAACGCGGCACGTCGTTCGGCTATAACACGCTGGTGACCGACTTCCGCGGCCTGCCGACGATGGCCCGCACCGGCTATCCGGTGGTGTTTGACGCCACCCACTCGGTCCAGCAACCGGGGGGCCAAGGCACGACCTCGGGCGGCCAACGCGAATTCGCGCCGGTCCTTGCCCGCGCCGCCTGTGCCGTCGGCGTCGCCGCCCTGTTCATCGAAACCCACCAAGCCCCCGACACCGCCCCCTCGGACGGCCCGAACATGATCCCGCTGGCCGAAATGAAAGCGCTGATCGGAACGCTGAGGGAGTATGACGCCCTTAGCAAACGACCCTCGAAGTAGCGTCGGTTGGAACAG
>JALQXR010000319.1:0-539 GCA_023263105.1 Marivivens sp.
TGAGGGTGCGTTCGCGACAGTGGGGGGGCTGTCGTGCTAGGAGTGTGTTTTGCATGCAGTTAACGGGTGTGCGTGGACGCCAGCCAATCCCGTGCGTGGGCGTGTGCTTTTGAGCGTACGTGGGCAAGCGCGTGTGAAGCGCGAGCGCGAGCGTGTGTGCGCGTGGGTGTGTGTGTGTGCGTGAGCTTGAGCGCGCGCCGGCAAGCCTGAGCGGCGTGTGCGCGCGTGCGTATGTGTGCGTGCATACGCGCGCGCGCGTATGGGCGCGTGTGCCACAGGCAGGCGTGAACGCTGGTCGCAAGTTTAATGCAGACGTGTTCGCTGGCCGCTCCATGTGCACACACCCACACGCACACACACACATACACACACACGCGCACACACGCACGCATCCCGCCCAGGCCCACCCACGCGCTCCCAGCGCACACACACGCACTTTGTGTGTGTGCAGGTGTGTGCGTGTGTTTGTGTGTGTGTGTGCGTGGGCGCGTGCGTGTGTGTATTGTGTGCGTGCCTGCTCGTACGTGTGTGGGGTGGGG
>JALQXR010000319.1:549-1692 GCA_023263105.1 Marivivens sp.
TGGAAATGAAAAAATAAAAATTTGAAGTTATTGTTGTTGTGGTGGGGGGAAGGGAGGAGTGGGGGAGGGAGGAGTGGGGAGTGGGGCAGGGACACAGGAAGTGGTGGCGAAGGGGAAGATCAGGCCGTCCTAACATCACCAGCCACTGCACCTGAGTGTGCCGCCGAGTAAGGGAGAGGGGGTGGTGCGGAGGAGGGAGAGAGGCGGTAAGGGGGCGTTGTTGTTGTTGTTGTTGTGTGAGGAAAATCAGAATTGGGGGCCCTTGCTCTTCTTGGCTGGATCCTGGGCGGGGTCGTGGGCGTCCCCCTGCATGCGCGAGTCACCGTCTTGTTCGTGGTCGAAGTCAGCAGCGCGGCTCCGCTTGACCGGGGAGCTCTTGGCGGCTTGAAGCTTCTTCGCTTGGTCCTGCGCGGCTGCCTTGTTTGCTGCCGCGCGCGCAGCGCGCGCTGCCTTCTTTTTGGCCTGCTTGGACACAGGCTTGGCTGTGGGGACAAGGGCCTTCGTGGGGGCTGGGGAGATCGCGGGCTCCTTAGCGTTGGCCTCGTGATCGTTGTCGCCTTCGTCGGGCATGGAGTCCTCGGCGCTGCCGTCGCCGTTGTCGGCGTTGGTGGTGGTGGCGGTGGTGGCGGTGGTAGTGGTGGTGGTAGTGGGGGCGGAGGGGTTGGTGTATGTGTTAGTGTTGGTGGTGGTGGTGGTGGTGGTGGTGGTGGTGGTGGTGGTGGTCGTGGAGGACTGAGTGTTGCTGCTGTTGCTGTTTCCGTTGAAGTCGCTGCCGCTGTTGGTGTCGTTGGTGTTGGTGTTGTCGCCGTTACAGGTGGAGCCATGCGGGTTGATTGGCTCCTCGGCCTGGGGCTGGATGCGGGCCTTGACGAGGCCCTCGATGATCTCGTACAGCTGGGCGGAGGCATCGTCCTCGGGGGTGTAGGTGGAGGGTTCAGGGGGCGTTCCCTCCTGGACCTCACGCGCGTGGGCGCTTGGGGGCTTGGGGATCGCCAGGCCACGAGGGATGCCGTACTCGGGCTTCTTCATCTTGTCGTTGATGTAGGGGTAGGGGTTGGCTGAGAACGATTTCTTGGCGAAGGGGGCGCAGGTCAGCAGCTTGGAGAGGGGGTGGCTCACGACTATGGCCAATCGGCCGTGGTC
>JALQXR010000320.1 GCA_023263105.1 Marivivens sp.
CCCGCTCTGAGGTCACGGCCTTCCGAGAGGTCTTTACCATCGCGCAAGAGGACGAGGCGCAGGCGGCGCGGGTATTTAACCTTGCCCGCCAAGACGTTGCAGGGTTCGAAGACTATGCCCGCCGCATCCGCAACATGTTCGGCGACGATCAGGAATCCTTGTGCGATCTGCTGCGCGGCCTGTTCCATATCGCCTTGGCGGACGGGGAATATCATCCCGCCGAGGACGACTTTCTGATGCGGGTCGCGACCATCCTCGGGTTCGACGAAAGGCGGTTCATGCAGGTCCGCGCCCAGTTCGTGCCAGAAGCAGAGCGCGACCCCTATGACGTGCTGGGCCTGCCGCATACGGCGACGCGGGCCGAGGCTCGGGCGGCGTGGCGCGCGATGGTGCGCGAAACCCATCCCGACAGGATGATCGCACGCGGGCTGCCGCAAGAGGCCATCAAGCTGGCCGAAAAACGGTTGATCGCAATCAATCGCGCGTGGGAAGCCATCAGTCGGGACGCCGCCTGATGGTCCGGATCGCCACCTACAACGTAGAGTGGTTCACCAATCTTTTCGACGATCACGACGCGCTGGTCGACAACAACAGCTGGTCGGGCCGTCTGGACGTGACCCGCGCCGAACAGATCGAGGCGCTAAGCCGCGTGTTCCGCGCGATGGACGCCGACGCCGTGATGGTCATCGAAGCGCCCGACACCAACGGCCGCCGCAACGGCGTCAAGGCCATCGAAGCCTTTGCCGCCCATGCCGGTATCCGTGCGCGCAAGGGGCTGATCGGTTTTCCAAATGACACCCAGCAAGAGATCATCCTGTTGTACGATCCCGACGTTCTACAGGTCCGCCACGATCCGCAGGGCGACACCACCGGCAAGAAAGGCGCACGCAACGCGCCTAGGTTCGATGGGGTGTTCCGCATCGACATCGACCACGACGCGGCCCCCGATCTGGTCAAATGGTCAAAGCCCCCGCTAGAGGTGTCGGCAACCTTTCGCGACGGGCGGAAACTGCGGCTGATCGGCGTCCATGCAAAGTCCAAAGCCCCCCACGGCGCCCAGACAAAATCCGAGGTCATGCGCGTGTCGATCGACAACCGGCGCAAGCAACTGGCCCAGTGCATCTGGCTTCGTCAGAGGATCGAACAGCACCTAGAGGCGGACGAGGATCTGATCGTGCTTGGCGATTTCAACGACGGCCCGGGTCTGGACGAATACGAAAAGCTGTTTGGCCGCTCCAGCATTGAAATCACGATGGGCGAAGACACCGGCATCCAGTTGTTCGACCCTCATGCACGGATGGCTCTTGGTCAAAGGGTCGGTGCATCGCCCACCACGTCGCGGTTTCGGTTGCCGGACCGAGGGCGGTATCTGACGGCCCTGCTGGACTATGTATTTGTGTCGCCAAAGGTCCATGACACCGACCCGATCTGGCGCATCTGGCACCCGTTCGACGACGCGGCCTGCTATGCCGATCCGGTCCTGCGCGAGGCGCTATTGGTGGCGTCGGACCATTTTCCGGTGTCGCTGGATATGGACCACACCCTTTTACCAAAGCGTTAAGACGACTATATTGCAGGCATGAGACGTTTCATCCTGTCGTTCGCCCTAATCGCCGCTTTGCCCCACGCCGTCTTTGCCGAAGACGGCGCGACGGAAAAACCGGAGCCCAGCGAAAGCGACGGCGGATCG
>JALQXR010000031.1 GCA_023263105.1 Marivivens sp.
GTTGTTGGGATAGGTGCTGTGGTCGCGCGTGCCATAGATTTTTGCGGCTTGGCCCGCGACGGTCCGGTTCGCGGACTGGATCGGCAGCACGGCATCCGCGCGCTGGGCCAGCCAATCCTCTAGCCCGTCTTCGCCGGCGGCGTTGACGTACATCTCGGCGGCCAGTCGCTGGTCCAGAAACCCGACAAAGGTCAGCCGGAACGACGACACCATCGTCGTGACCCCGACATTGGCCGCCAGCGCAAGCAGCAGCGCCATAAGAGCCAGCGACAAACCCGGTAATTGCTGGCGCGTGTCGGCCCAGAACCACGTCCACAAAACGCCAGAGCCCAGCCTCTCCATCATACCGACCAAGCCCAACAGAACCCAAGGCAACAGCAAGGCGGCGCCGGTCAACACGCCGCCCATCATCCCGAAAGCCGCCGGAATCGAGGGCGGGAGGGCCGTCAGCAAACCGGCCACGACGATCAGAGCCGCCCCGCCCATCGCCAGCCTCTCTGCCGCCCGTCGCGATGTCTGCGCCCATGCGCGTGGCCGTGCCGAGGCAAGGATCGGCATCCGCGCGGTCCGTATCATTGCCCCCGCCGCCGCAAGCCCCGTGCCGGTCAGCGCCATCGCCATCCCCGAGAGCCACCAGACCGGCCTGATCCGGAGCGTGCCTCCGACCTCTGCCCCGTAAAGCCCACGCAAAGTCGCCGCGACGTCCGGCAACAGCGCGGCAGCCACCAGATAGCCCAGAACGATCCCCAACCCGCCTCCGACCACGGCAAGAACCAACAGTTCTCCGGCTGTGACCGCCAGCAGATGCCGCAATGGCACGCCAAGCGATCTTAGGGTGCGCACCAACGGCCTGCGCTGTTCAAAGGCGAGTCCGATGGCGCTCTGGACGATGAAAATGCCCACGGCAAAGGACAGCAGGCCAAAGGCCGTCAGGTTCAGGTGAAAGCTGTCGGTCAGGCGGGCCAGATCCGTGCCGGTGCTGGCGGTGATCAGCCGAAGCTCCGGTGCGACGCTTTGCAGCGGCGGCAGGCCGAAGGGCGGCTCGCCTGTCAGAACCAGCTGTGTCGGGTCGGGCGAACCGGCCAGCCGTGCCGCGACAGAGATGTCCGTCAGGATCAGCCCAGCCGGAGCCTGGTCGTCCGCCAAGGTAGCGACATCCAACCCGTCCGGAAGAGCGTCCAGAGCCTCGGCCCGTCCGATGGCGACGATGCCGTCGGCAGGTCCAAGGTCGCCAAGCGCCGCGCCGCCGTCCGACAAAGGATCGGTGCCGATCAAGCGCACGCCGTCCGCAATCGTAACCTCGATCACCGGAGCAACGGGCCAACCGGCTCTGCGAAGCGACGCATAGGTCCGAAGCAAAATCCTCTCTCCGGCGGCGGCGCGCAGGGTCGGGCGGCCCGAACGGTCGATCTCGGCCGCGGCAGAGGCATAGCTCGCGCGGGCCTCGGCGTTGATTGCCTGAACGCCGGACCACAGGGCCGTCGCCAATGCCATCCCGAGGATCAGCGTGACAAGCTGCAGGCGGTTGCGCCGCCAGTGCGAAATCTGCGCCGACAGCACGGCGCCGATCATGTCAGGCGTCCCGCCGTCAGGTGGAGCCTGCGTGGCAGCCGCGCGGCAAGCCGCTCTGAGTGGGTGACCATCAACAGCGCGGCACCGCTTTCCTCGACCGCAGCCAGCATCGCGTCGAAGACCGCGTTGGCGGTCCGTTCGTCCAGATTGCCGGTCGGTTCGTCAGCAAGGATCAGCGCCGGACGCGCGGCGATGGTGCGCGCGATTGCCACCCTTTGCTGTTGTCCGCCGGACAGGTCCTCGGGGTATTTTCCTAGCTGGCTTGCGACACCCATCGTCCGGGCGATTGCGGCGGCGTCGCAGTCACGACCGGCCAGCCGCGCGTGAAAGGCGATGTTGGCCTCGACCGTCAAGGACGGGATCAGGTTGAACTGTTGGAACACAACGCCGACGTCCCGCCGCCGGAACGCCGCGCGGGCGGTGTCGTCCAAAGCCGCTATATTCGTCCCGTTGACCACGATTTCACCGCCGTCTGGCAGGTCCAGCCCGCCAATCAGATGCAAGAGCGTGCTCTTGCCGCTGCCGGATTCGCCCGTCAGTGCTGCCGACTCTCGGGCCGCCAGATCAAAGCTGACGTCGCGCAGGACCTCGAACGGGCCCTCGGCCGAGGCAAAGCTTTTCGAGACGGATTTTGCGCTAAGCAACATGGGGTAGTCCTAGTGCCTCTGTGGCCAGAGGCAAGCGTCACACTCGGGCAAGGGCCTGACCTATCGACAGAACCACAAGCACGGCGGTCAGGCCAAAGAACCACACCTTTCGGCGGCGTTCTTCCGGATCGTCAAGCCATTCGCGGGTCGCCTCGATAAAGCTGAAAGGTCCGGGAAACTGGCGACCGGTCATGTCGACGGCCCGTCTGCGGAGGTGGAACAGGACGACAAAGGACAGCCCCGCCCAGATCAGGAAGACCACCGCTTGCGCGATCAGCAACACCAGTTGAGTTTGACCCATCGAACACCTTTGGCGTGGTTCGGGTCCATGGTCCGACCTGAGCGGTCAGGCGTCAAGTGCGCTCTGCCGGAACGCCGCCCCCAAGAAAGCAGCCAGCCCCGCCGCCAGCAGCGCCAGAACGGCGGTCAGGTGGAACAGTGACAGCATGCCGAACTGGCCCAAGAGCCCACCCAGAATGGCCGGTCCGATGATCGCACCGCCAAGGCTGCTGGCCACGATCCCGTTCGCGGCTCTTGGATCGGGGCCCAGCACGCCGGACAGCCAGACAAAGATCGCGGGAAAGCAAATACCGACCGGCGCGCCCAACAGGATGACCGCGATTGATGGCTGGCCGCTGATCGCCAGCAGGCACAGGGCGGCGACAGTCAGCTGCGCCCCGACGAACAGCCACTTTGGCGGCACGATATTGGCGACCATCGACATGCCGATCCGGCCAAGGAAAAAGGCGACGAAAAAGCCCGACAGGTGCTTCGCAGCCGAGGCTTCCTCCATGCCGCCGGCAATCAGGCGGGCGGGGCCATATCCCATCAGCGATACTTCGACCATCACCGAAAGCGACGCCACCACAAGGATGATCGACCGCGCCGGAGGCATTGAGATCTTCAGGCGCTCAGGGCGGTTGCCCGAAGGCTGGACGACGGGGATCATCGCCAGCGACAGGATGCCCATGCCCAGCAGAACCAGCTTTGGTTCCGCCGAAACCGCCACGAAAACAATCGGAGCGGCGATCGCGCCCAGCGCCCATGTGGCGTTCAAAAGACCGATCATTGCCGGTCCCTTGACCCCGAACTCGGCCATGAAACGGCGGTTGAACACGGCGGCCGAGGTGCCAAAGCCGATCCCCAAAAGAAAGATGCCGGCAATGATCATGCCCCACGTCGGTGCGAGCGCGGCGGCAATCGAACCCGCGGCGAGGAACCCGAAAGAACTGCGTCCGGTCAGCCCCGGAACCGCGAATATCCCCGCCATGACCGCCAGAAAGGCTCCGGCGGCGTTGGCGGACAGGATGATGCCTGCCGCGGCCTCGGTCAGATCGAAGGTGCGGGCATAAAACGGGATCGCAACCCCGTAGAGCGACGGCACCATGCCACACACACCGAAGCTAAGTAGACCACTGACAAATAGGCGGACTGGATTGGTGGCGGTCACATGCGGCTCCGTATGTTAGCGCAAAACACTTGCCCCGAAACGGTGCCGAGGTCCAGCGCCCATTCAGGTCCAGTCCAGAACGACCTTACCCGAGGAACCACCGCGCATGGCTTCGAAACCCTCGTGGAAATCGGCGACTTTGAAGCGGTGGGTGATCACATTTCGCACGTCCAGCCCGTTTTCGAGCATCGCGATCATCTTGTACCACGTTTCGAAAATCTCGCGGCCGTAGACGCCCTTGATCGTGATCGCCTTGAATACGATGCGGCTCCAGTCGACCGGCGATTTCCCCGGCGGGATTCCCAACAGCGCGATCCGACCGCCCATGACTAGGCTCTCGACCATCTGGTCCAGCGCGCGCTGGTTGCCCGACATTTCGAGTCCGACGTCGAAGCCTTCCTTCATTTTCAGGTTCCCGACGACCTCTTTCAGGTCCTGATGGCCGACGTTGACCGGAACCACGTCCGCGACGCGGGCAGCAAGGTCAAGCCGGTCCTGATTGATGTCGGTGATCACGACGTGGCGCGCCCCGACGTGTCGGGCGACGGCTGCGGCCATGATGCCGATGGGACCGGCGCCGGTGATCAGCACGTCTTCGCCCAGCAGATCAAAGCTAAGCGCGGTATGGACCGCGTTGCCAAGCGGATCGAGGATCGCGCCGATCTCGTCGTCGATGGCGTCGGGCAGGGGCACCACGTTGAACGCCGGAAGCCGCAGGTACTGGGCAAACGCCCCCTGTTCGTTGACGCCGATCCCGCGCGTGGCAGGGTCCAGATGGAATTTCCCCGCACGGCTCTGGCGGCTTTTCTTGCCGATCAGGTGACCCTCGCCCGAACAACGCTGGCCCAGTTCCAGCCCTTCGACGTTTCTGCCCAATTCCACGATTTCACCCGCGAATTCATGGCCGGTGATCAGCGGGACGGGGACGGTTCTGGCCGCCCATTCGTCCCAGTTCCAGATGTGGATATCGGTGCCGCAAATGCCGGTTTTGTTGACCTTGATCAGCACGTCGTCGGGTCCGATTTCCGGCACCGGAGCGTCGATCATCCACAGCCCGACCTCGGGTTTGGATTTCTGCAGGGCTTTCATCTGGTTGGTCATGTCGAGGCCTCGTTTGTCAGGGCAAGCCACGTCCAGCGGACGCCTGCCCGGTCTTCGCCTGCGTCTGCGGCGGGTTGGTCGTTGCGGCGCAGCAGGGCCAGTCCGGCCCGTAGCGCGCGTGCGATTTCGGCAGCGGGGTCAAGCGCGTGCACCGGCTTGCCGTCGATTGCGGGCCCGATGCGGAGCGACAAGAGCATCAAGCCACCCTCCGTCAGCCGGTCTTGCAGACGGGCGTAGGCGGTGTCGCGGTCCGTGCCGGTCAGATGGTGAACAACCGCGTTCACGATGATCAGGTCGAAACGGTCCGACAGACCCTTTAGCGCGGGCAGAGTTGCCATCGATATCCGCGCGTCCGGCGCGTTGCGGTGGATCGCCGGATGGAATTCAATCACGGGTTCCGCCGCAGTCACGGAATAGCCCTGTGACGCAAGCCATCCGGCGTCCCGTCCACTGCCCGCGCCCACGTCCAGCGCGGTGGCAGGCGAGGCGGGCAACAGGTCACGCGCCCATGCCAGCATGGCTTCGGTCGACCGCGCGTCAAAGCGTTGGACCATATGGTCCGCGCCGCCCGCGTAGATCGCGTTAAGCTCGGCCTGAGACATCAAAGCACTCCGGTGTCGCGGCCCGCTTGCGCGAAGGCGGCCAGAGCGCGGTCCAGTTCCGCGCGCGTCAGGGCGGCGTTCATCTGGGTGCGTATGCGGGCGCGGCCCTTTGGGACCACCGGAAAGAAAAAGCCCGACACATAGACGCCCAGTTCGAACAGGCGCGAGGCCATCGCTTGGGCCTTTTTCGCGTCGTAGAGCATCACCGGAATGATCGGATGTTCACCGTCAAGCAGGTCGAAACCGGCGTCGACCAGTCCCGCCCGCCAGTGGCGCGCGTTGTTGAACAGGGATGCGCGCAGATCGTCGCCTGACAAGACCAGATCAAGCGCGGCAAGTCCGGCCGCAACGACCGCGGGGGGCAGGGCATTGGAAAACAGGTAGGGCCGTGCACGTTGGCGCAACAGGTCGATCACCGGTTGCGGTCCCGCGATATAGCCGCCCAGAGCGCCGCCCAGAGCCTTGCCCAGAGTGCCGGTCATGATGTCGGCGCGGACACCGAAATGGGCGGGCGTTCCTTTGCCCTTCGGCCCCATAAATCCTGTCGCGTGGCAGTCATCGACCATCAAAAGCGCGTCGTATTTGTCCGCCAGAGCACGGATCGCGGGCAGGTTGGCAAGGTAGCCATCCATGCTGAACACGCCGTCGGTGGCGATCATAATGTGGCGCGCTCCGTCTGCTCGGGCGGCCTTCAACTGGGTTTCCAGGTCGTCCATGTCCGAGTTGGCGAAACGATAGCGCTTTGCCTTGCACAAACGGATGCCGTCGATGATCGAAGCGTGGTTCAGCGCGTCCGAGATGACCGCGTCTTCGGCGCCCAAGAGCGGCTCGAACAGCGCTCCGTTGGCGTCGAAACAGGCGGCGAACAGGATCGAATCCTCGGTTCCCAGAAATTCGGCCAGCCGCTGTTCCAATTGCCGGTGCAGGTCCTGCGTGCCGCAGATGAACCGGACCGAGGCCATGCCGTATCCATGGTCGGACATCGCTTTTGTCGCGGCTTGGACCAATGCGGGATGGTCGGCCAGCCCAAGGTAATTGTTGGCGCAGAGGTTGATGACGTCTTTGCCGCCGACGGTGACCTGCCCGCGCTGAGGCGACGTGATCAGGCGTTCGGTTTTCCACAGACCTTCGTCGCGGATACCGTCCAGCGTGTCACGAATATGGGCGAGGAAAGTGTCGGTCATTGGCGCCTCCTGTTTCCGGTCGTATCCATGATATGGGACGATCAGTCAATATAGCGGACGCAATATAGCGGATCAATTTCCGTTATGGTGTCTCAACGATCAGGAACGCACGCGCCGGTCCGTCAACGGCCATGATGGCATGAGATACGTCCACCGCATAGCGCGCCGTATCGCCGGTGCTAAGGGTCTGCTCTGCCTCGCCCGACCGGATGAGGATGCGGCCTGCGACCACGGTCAGATGTTCGCGGGCACCGGCCCCGTGGGGATCGCTGTCCAGCCGTCCGCCTTCGGCAAAGTCCAGATCGTAGACTTCGTACTGCCCCGCCTGTTCAGGGGCCGAGAGGATGCGGATGCGGCAGCTTTTGCCGTGGCCCGCGATGGTCGGGGTCTGGCTGGCGGTGATGACTTCGATCGACGGAGCCTGCGGCGCTTCGTCCAGCAGGCCCGCGAAATCGACCTGCAGCGCGCGGGTCAGGTTCCACAGGGTGGCGACCGTCGGACTCGATTCCCCGCGTTCGATCTGGCTGACCATGGACCGCGACACGCCGGACAGCTTTGCCACGGCGTCCAGTGACAGGCCCTGCCGCTGGCGGGCTTCCTTTAGCCGCTTCGGCAGGCGGTCCAGAATATCGGTGTCTTGGGTATCGGCCATGCCCCAGCCTTCGCGCGGGCGGGCGGCGCTGTCAACGGCGGCCCGCGACAAAGTGACGGAAGGTTTCTCTTTCGCTCAGCCCCGCGAGCGCTAGGCTGCGGCGAAACGAATTCAGGAGCGAAGGCCAGCCATGACCGACATCGTCATTCTTTCGGGCGTCAGAACCGCAATCGGAACTTTCGGAGGCAGCCTTGCCGGTACGCCGCCGACCGAACTGGGCACCGTCGTGTCAAAGGCCGCGCTGGACCGCGCCGGTGTCGAGGGCGGGCAGATCGGCCATGTCGCCTTTGGGCACATCATCAACACCGAGCCGCGCGACATGTATGTCAGCCGCGTTGCCGCGATGCAGGCGGGCATTCCCGACAGCGTCCCCGCGATGAACGTGAACCGCCTGTGCGGGTCGGGCGTGCAGTCCATCATTTCCGTCGCGCAATCGCTGATGCTGGGGGATGCGGACTTTGGGCTTTCTGGTGGTGCCGAATGCATGAGCCGGTCGCCCTTTTTCATCCAGGACCAGCGCTGGGGCGCGAAGATGGGCGATATCAAGACGCTCGACATGATGCTGGGGGCGCTGCACTGCCCCTTCGGGACGGGTCACATGGGGGTCACCGCGGAAAACGTCGCCGCCGAACACGGCATCAGCCGCGACCAACAGGACGCCTTTGCGTTGGACAGCCAGACCCGCGCCGCTGCCGCAATCAATGCAGGCCATTTCCGCGACCAGATCGTGCCGGTCATGGTGCGCAAGCGGCGGGACGAAGTTGCTTTTGATACGGACGAACACCCCAAGCCGACGACAGCCGAGGCTCTGGCCGGTCTGAAGACCGTGTTCCGGAAAGACGGCACCGTGACCGCAGGCAATGCCAGCGGCATCAACGACGGTGCGGCGGCGTTGGTTCTGGCGCGGGCCGACGCGGCCGAACGCGCGGGTCTGACCCCGAAGTTCCGCATCCTTGGCTATGCCCACGCAGGGGTCCGTCCCGAGGTCATGGGCATCGGCCCGATCCCCGCCGTGACAAAGCTGTTGGAGCGGACCGGACTGAAAGTCACCGATTTCGACGTGATCGAATCAAACGAAGCCTTTGCGGCGCAGGCGCTTGCGGTGACGGCTGGACTTGGGCTTGATCCGGCAAAGGTCAACCCGAACGGAGGCGCCATCGCGCTGGGCCACCCCGTCGGCGCGACGGGCAGCATCATCACGGTCAAGACGATGTACGAACTAGAGCGGACCGGCGGCAAGCGCGGGCTGATCACCATGTGTATCGGTGGCGGTCAGGGCATCGCTCTGGCAATCGAGCGGATCTAACGGACTTCGATCCTGACTTCGGCGGCGCGGCCAGCCGCGTCGATTACAGTCAGAACAGAGTATCCGATCCCGAGGCCAAAGATCTCGCCTTCTCTGAGAGGCGTGGTCAGGACCGGCGCACCGTTGGCCAGCCACGTGAACGGCGGGGTGCCCTGCCGGACACGCACGGTCAGCGTGTCTTCGGCAAAGCGCGCGTCCATCGGCGGAAAGTCGATCAGCGGGCGGTCGGGGTCGGACAGGCCGCCATCGCCGCGGAACCTTTGCAACGGCTGCGGCAATTGCGCGGTCGGCAGCAAAAGCGTCGCGGGCGGCGGCGGCGGGATCGGATCGACCCGCGGCTTGAGCCGTTCAAAGGCCTCGAACATCACCGGCGCGGCAAGCTCTCCTCCGAACGCGCCGGGAACGGGGGTGCCGTCGGCCCGCCCCATCCAGACGCCCACGACGTGTCTGCCGTCAAATCCGATTGCCCAAGCATCGCGGTGCCCATAGCTGGTTCCGGTTTTATAGGCGATGCCGGTGCCGACCACGCCTGCGGGACGGGGCACCTGCAGCAGGATGTCGGCCACCTGCCACGCCGCCACATCTCCGACCACCACCTCGCTCACCATGGTTTCGGACCCTGAGGTGCCACCGGTGCGCGGGCCGCCGTGGGTCAGGGTGACGGCCTCTCCGCCGCGGGCAAGTGCCGCATACAGCTGCACCAGGTCCTCCAAGGTGACCCCCACGCCCCCCAGCGCCACCGCAAGCCCCGCTCGGCCCTCGGGGATCACCGGCTGCGCGCCCGCGCGGCGCAGGGCCGCGACAAGCTGCTCTGGCCCCAGCGCGTTCGTCAGGCTGACCACCGGCACGTTCAGCGAAAGCTGCAATGCCTCGCGCAGGCGGATTTCGCCTCGATAGAGGCCATCGAAGTTCTGGGGACGATAGCCGCCAAAGTCGACGGGGCGGTCGCTGATCAGCGTTTCGGGATGGGCCAACCCGCGGTCGAACGCCAGCGCATAGACCAGCGGTTTCAGGGTCGAGCCGGGGGATCGCACGGCCCGCGTGAGGTCTAGGAAGCCACCGGACAGATCGCCGCCGAAAGCCGCCGACCCGACCGACGACAGGATTTCGCCCGTCTGGTGGTCGGCAATGACGATGGCGACTTGCAGCGCGTCACTTCGGTCGGCGACAGCCTGTCGCGCCAGATCTTCGATGCGGGCCTGAAGGTGGCCGTCGATGGTCAGCCGCAGCGGCGATTGCTGCGGCAGTTCGGATCGAGTGCGGTCGGCAAGTTGCGGGGCAAGCGCCGGAAAAGCCGCGCGCGACCGCGGCGAGCGCTCTGTCATCGCGGCCTCGGCGGCCGAAGGGCTGAGCACTCCGGCACCGGCCATCCGGCGCAAGACCCTGTCGCGCGCCGCCCGCGCCGCGTCGGGGTGCCTGTCCGGCCTGCGTGTCTCTGGCGACTGGGGTAGAGCGACCAGAAACGCGGCTTCGGCGGTGGTCAGGCGAGTCGCTGGCTTGCCCAGCCACGCAAAGGCGGCGGCGCGGACGCCTTCGATGTTGCCGCCGAACGGCGCTCGTTCAAGGTAGATCCGGAGGATCTCTGGCTTTGTCAGGCGGCGTTCCAGCGCCAGAGCGACCCTGATTTGCCGCAGCTTGCCCGCCCATGTTCCGGTGCTGCCGTCTTCCAGCAGGCGCGCGGCCTGCATGGTCAAGGTCGAGCCACCGGACACGATCCGGCCGTTCAGCGCGGCCTGCCAAGCGGCGCGGGCGATGGCGATGGGGTCGACGCCGTGGTGGTCATAGAACCGCCGGTCCTCGAACGCGACCAGCATGGTGATGTAGTCGGGGTCGACGACCTCTCCGGCCACGGACATCCGCCAGCGCCCGTCCGCCACGGTATAGGCGCGCAACAGGTCGCCATGGCGGTCCAGCACCTCGACCGAGGTCTCGGCCACTAGCGGCGGCAGCACGGTGCCATCGATCCACGCGTCCAGCATGTCGCGGCCCAGCGCACCGGCCCAAAGCAAAACGACGGCGGCAAAGAGCAGTCGCGCCTGCCGCCTCATTCTGTGACCAGAACCTCGTCGCTGCCGGTCTGCGCGCGGCGGTCAGGGCGATACATGTCCTCGACGCTGGCGGCAGGATGGTGGTAGCGCCCCGGCGTGACGGCCCGCACAATATAGGCAAGGTCAAAGCGGGCGTCCGACTGCCAGTCGACTGCGGCAAGGAACCGGTCGCTGCGGAATTCGGCGTTTTGCGGGCTGACCGGAGAAAGCCAGTCCAGCGCCCCGACTTCGCCCGCCTGCAGAAGGTTCGGGTTGTCGATTTCGAACCCTGCGGGCAGGGGGTCGCTGACCATCAGCCGCCCCTCCATATAGCCAAAGGGCTGCACGCGCAGGACCGTCACCAATCGGGTCCCTGCTGCGACCTCGGCAATGTCGACTTCGTCTCCGGCCAGAGTGAAATACCGCCGTTCGATCGCATAGCCGTTGCCGCCCGCCGGTTCCGGCGTGACGGGAATCCCAAAGGTGGTGAGTGTGATGTCCTCGGCACTGGTGCCACGGTTGGTGATGCGGATCGGAGCGCCGCCCGCGTCGCGCATCCGGACCAGAGGCCCGCTGGCGGGGGTGCCGTCGATTTCGAACCCTGCCTCGTTCAGGCCCCGCGTCATGGCGCTGGCCGCGATCAGGGACCACGTCGCTTCCTGAGTGGACATCCGCGCCACGCCGCCACGGGCGATCCGCGCCAAAAGCGCATCCCTGTCGACAGCGGCGGACCCTGCTTCGGCCACCAACGCAAGCACGCCCGCCGCGTCACGCCGCGCCGTTCCATAGTCGATCCGCCAGACCGTGTCTTCGGAGGTGGTCGCGTTGATCATGGTCTCGGCTGCGCGGAACAGGTCGTCGGCGCGCAGTTGGTCGCCATAGGCCGCCAATGCCGCACCCATCTGGGCCAGCGCGAGCGGGGTGGCAAAGGCGCTTTGCTTTTGGTCGGCATAGTAGCGCAGGTCGCCGATCGAAGCCGCGCCTTCGCGCGCCAAGACCAGCAACGCATAGGCAAGGTCGGCCCCGCCGCGATCAAAGTCGGGATAGTAGTTGACCTGATTGCGCAGGTTGTCGATCGCGTTCCGGAAGGCCAGATCGGGGACGGTGTGTCCCAGCGACCGCGCTCGGCCTAGGAAATCGGTCACAAAGGCGTCCAGCCACAGATCCCCTGACGACGGATACCAAAGACCAAAGGCCCCGTTGGCGGACTGGTTGGACAGGACCTCGGTTATGGCCTGAGCGATCCGCAGGTCGATCTGGTCGCCGCTGGCGAGTTCCATTTCGCGTGCGACGTCCCCCAGATACAGCATCGGCAGCGCCTGCGCGGTGATCTGTTCGGTGCAGCCATAGGGATAGCGGTCCAGTGCGGCCAGCAGACCGGGCGCGTCCAGCCGCGCGAGCGTGCCGATTGAAACCGTCGCCTCGCCGCTGCCTGACACCATGCCGGCAAAGACCGCGTCGTCGAAGGTAAATGTTTCGCCCGCGTTGAGTGTGAACCGCGATTGGCGGACGACTTCGGGGTCGGCAGTGCGGACCGGCACGGCAATTGTCTTACGCAGGGCGCGGCCATCGGGTGTCGTGAGCGTGATGTCGATCGACTGGTCGCCGCTGTCCACGGCGGCAAAGGGCAGGGACAAAACGACCCGTTCCGACTGCCCCAGTTGGACACGCGTCGGGATCATCTGGCTAGCCAGCGCAAGCCCATTTGACTGCACGTTGATCCCGACCTCGCCGGTGGGGCCGGCGGCGTGGACGATTTCCAGCAGGACCCGCGACTGGTCGCCCGGCGACAGGAACCGCGCCGTGCTGGCGGTCAGGACCACCGGATCGCGGACCAGAACATCGGCGGACGCCTGTCCGACCGCCGACCGCGACCACGCCACGGCCATCACACGCAGGGTTCCGTTGAACGCGGGCAGATCAAAGCTGACCTCGGCCATGCCACCGGCTCCGACGGTGATCGGGCCCTCGAAATAGGCGACCAGCTCTTCGGTCGGCGGAGGCGATTGCATGGACATTCCCGCCATCGCGTCACCACCCGAGCGCACGCTGCCCATAGCGCCGTTCATCCCGTCGATAAGACGCCCGTACAGGTCCCGCAGTTCCACACCCAGCTTGCGCTGGCCGAAATAGTGACCCTGCGGATCGGGATTGGCGAAGGCCGTGAGGTTAAGGATGCCGACATCCACCGCCGCCAGAGTGACATAGGCGGTTTCGCCCTCGGCCAGACCATCGACATGAATGCGCGTGACCAGCGGCTGGCGCGGCTCCATTTCGGACGGGGTATCAAGCGTGACAGTCAGCGCTTTGTCCGCCGGATCGACCTGCGCATAGCCCAGCCCCAGCGCCCGTTCCGGTCCGACGCCTTTGGCGGTATCGGCGGGGCGGATCAGGGTCGCGGACACATAGGCGCCCGCACCCCAGTCGTCGGTGACGGTCAGCGGGATCAAGGTCTCTCCCTCGGGGACGTCGACAGTTTCCATGTAGATCAGGCGGTTGCTCATGACCGTAACGACCGCTGTTCCCGCAAAGCGCGGCACGATCCGCAGGGTCGCGGTGTCGCCGGTTCTGTAGCGCGGCGCATCGAGCGAGAGCTCTAGCACGTCCGGCGTCGTTTCGGTTTCGGCGGGGGCATACCAGCCCGCGTAAAATGTCTGCGACGAGGCAAGATAGTCGCCATCCGTCTGTTCGACGACCAGTTCGTATTCGCCCCAGCCGACCGGCGCTTCGACCCGAACCGCCGTGCCCTGAATGTCAGCCGTGCCGCGCGCGACAACTTCGCGCCGCGTGGTCGGCTCCCAGCTCCAATAGCCGTAAAGGCTGTACCACTGGTAGCGCGTGGTGATCCGGTTCAGCGTCCAAGAGACCGCCATCGGGGTCGGTGACAGGTCGGGCGTCAGGGCGATCAGGTCGAAGGCCGCGGTGCCACCTTCAGGCACGACATCGTCGAACAGCGATTTGATCCCGATCATCGGTCGGTCAGGGCGGACGGCGACGGTTACCGACCGTTCGACCGGACGGCCCGAGCCTTCGCTGACCCGCGCTGTGACCCGCGCCTCGAGCGGGATCGAAATCCCCGAAACGCCAGGAAGATCCAGCGTCATCGTAGCCTGTCCCGACCCGTCGGTCGTCGTGCCGACCAGATAGTTAAGCTGCGCCCCGAAGGGGTCGTTGCGGCGGCCAAAGACATAGCCGTCATAGCCTTGGACACCTGCCGCCGCCCGCAAAAGAGCCTCGCCCTCGACCGCAAGACCGGCGGCGGGCGCTCCGAACAGAAAACGCGCGTCGATGCCGATCTGCGGGAACTCTGTCAGGCCGACGACCGGAGGCAGGGTCAGATCAAAGTCGATCCGTTCGGGCAGGAAATCTTCGACCAGCACCGTGGTTGTGACCAAAGCGGCCGCGTTGGGGTCGGCGTGGATGGCAACCCTCCACGGACCGCGCGGAGCGGTCGTTCCGACGGCCAATGCAAAGACATGGCCGCCGTCGATGCCGTTTGCCGATGTGACGCGGGAATACTCCACCCCGTCCGGTCGGTAGAGGATCGCGGTCAAAGGCAGCCCGTCGATGGCGCGGGCGTGATCGTCACGGGCCAGAGCGGTCAGGTGGATCGTCTCTCCGGCGCGGTAGGCCCCGCGGTCAGTGGTCGCAAAGACGTCGATCGGCCCCCCGGGTTCGCGCCCTTCGACGCCGCGATCGGACAGGTCAAAGGCCGGTTCGGTCAGGGACAGATAGGCCAGATCATCGCCAAGCTCGGCAATGACCAACGCGGGTTTGGCGCTGCCGGTTCCGCGTGTCAGACCGGCGGCAAAACGCGCGACGCCCTGCGCGTCCGACGCAACGGTGCCAAGCACCGCATTCGATTCGGACAAGAGCGTGACAGTGACCCCCTCTAAGGCGGCAGCATCGCCCAAGGACCGGACCGCGACCGTAAGCCCGTCGGTCCCCAGATAGGTCGACAACCCTAGGTCGGACAGAACGAACCATTGGCTGGCTGGGGGCGTGTCGTAGGGGTCCGCACCCGGAACGCCGGCAGTCACGATATAGACACCGGCTGGCTGGCCGCTAAGCGCCTCGGCCAAGGGGATGCGGGTCAGCACGTCTTGGTTCAGCTCGGTCGACAGGGTGGCGGTTCCGGTCCAGATCGGCTGCGCGTAGTACTGGTCCAGAAACTCTTTCGTCCATTCATAAACCGGCTGCCCAAGCAGCCCGTCCTGCCGCGCCCGCAGGATATTGCGGTCGGTCATGCGGCGGACTTCGACTTCGGCTTCGGGAAGGTTCACGCTTTCGACCGGCAAGGCGATGTCGCCGGTGCGCGGCAGGACATAGGCGGTCGAAAGGAACCGGACCGACGGGCTGCGATCCCGCACATAAAGGGTCAGCTCGACCGGTCGCGACAGGGATTCGCCGCTTAGCGCCGGAAGCCCCGTCCGAAGCACGATCCGCGCGCGGGTGCCGTGTTCGACACCGACGACGCAGAGCGACTGCTCGTCCACCTCGACCACAAGCCGGTCATCGGGAAGCTGCACAAAGGGCGTGTAGTCCATGCCCGCGCGGATCAGCGGTTCGGAAAAGGTCGCGCAGATTCGGGGCGTGGCGCTGTCTGCTTCGACCGAGGTTTCGGTGACGCGGAACCCGTATTTCGCGATTGCATCGACCAGCAGCGCGTCGGTGTCGCGGCGAGGCTGGATGTCTTGCGCCAATCGCAGGACGCGGATCATGTCGCGTCCCATGCCCTGCGCCTCTAGTCCCAGCGCAAGCTCGGTCAATGCGGCGATCCGCTGGGCGTCATCCGCCGCCCTCAGGTAGCCGTTGATCGCAGCGGGAACGGCGCGCGGCCCATAGGCAGAATTCGGATTTGCGTCGCTGACGATCCGCGACAGGCGGCTGTATTCCGTCCAAAGATCGGGGGCGTCGGTGATCGCGGCGGCGGCCCCGAAATAGGGCAACGCCTGACCTGTCTGACCTCCGGCAACCAAGGTCCGGGCAGTGGTCAGAAGGAACGGCGCAGTCGCTTCGTCCGGTGCGTGCAGTCGCCCGATTTCTTGCGCCAGAACCCGCGCCGAGCCTATTGCGCCGTCCGGCAGAAACGCCAGATCCTCGGCCCTGCGATCCGCCTGATCCAGCGCCGCCTGCGACAAACGGTAGACCCGCGCCGAAATCGCTCCGGCAAAGGGTGTGGCCTGCGTGACCTCGGATTTCGGAAAACAGGATCCCGATCGTTGGTTAAAGGTAAAGGCTTGGCAGGCGGTATCCGACAGGCAGGCAGACTCGCAGGCGTCATAGGTCGTGTCGAAGATGATCTTCAGATCGGACCCGTAAAAGTCCATGTTCTGCGACAGCGCGACCCGAGCCTCGGGCGCGGGGCCCTCTGCATTGGCGATGGTTGCCGTCAGGGCAAAGATAATCCCAAGGACAAAGCCGCGCATCACGATCCTCCTACCGGTTGGCAGGGGCAGGATCGCACGACAGGGACGAATCCCGAAACGATTCCCGAATCCGAAGGTCAGGAGGTCGGGTAATCCCGCATGAATACCGGCGCGTCGGGGGTCGATTGGTCGGGGTCATAGGCATAGCCGCCCGCGCGGAACGCAAGCAGGTCCGCAGGGTCGGTCAGGCGGTGTTCGATAATGTAACGGGCCATCGCACCGCGCGCCCTTTTGGCAAAGAACGATACGATCGCCGCCTTGCCGTTCTTGACCTCAAGAAACTTTGGGGTGATGACCCGCAGCTTCAGCGCTTTCCGGTCCGCCGCGCCAAAATATTCCTGACTGGCGCAGTTCACCAGAACCGAAGCGCCGACCGTCGCGGCTTGGGCCGTCAGCGACTTTGCCACCGTATCGCCCCAGTATTCGTAAAGCGACTTTCCACGGCGCGTCTTCAGGCGCGACCCCATTTCCAGCCGGTAAGCCTGAATGTTGTCCATCGGCCGAAGCACGCCATAAAGGCCTGACAATATCCGCAAATGGTCCTGTGCCCAACGCAGGGCGTCGTCGTCCAGCGTGCGCGCCTCTAGGCCTTGGTAGGTGTCGCCATCAAACGCTAGCACGGCGGGCTTTACGGTCGACCCGTCGGGCTCTGCGCTAAACGCACGGAACCGGTCGCGGTTGAGCCGCGCCAGATCGTCAGAGATGGACATCAGGGACTTCAGCGAGCCAAGCGTCAGGTTGCGCGCAGTTTTCACAAGCCGGATCGCATCGGCAGAAAACTCTGGCTCGGTGCCTGAATGATCGACGGGCGACATATCAAGCGACTTGGCGGGCGAAATGACGGTCAGCATTGGGTCTCCTGTGGTCCTTTGGTCCGATCTAGTGCGAACCGGCCAAAGTATCAAACATCGACCCCTTGCCTGTACCCGCCAAACTGCCCAAGGTCGACAAAACGATGGAGCACCAGATGATCGACGATCCCGAACGCCACAATCAAAAGATGGCCAAGAAGAAAGCCGCCCGCGACCGCATCATGGCGACCAAGACGACGCAAAAGGGGCTGATCATCGTCCACACCGGCAAAGGCAAAGGCAAAAGCTCTGCCGCGTTCGGTATGATCTTTCGCTGTATCGCACATGGCATGCAAAGCGCGGTTGTCCAGTTTATCAAAGGCGGAATGGACTGCGGTGAACGTAACCTGATCATGGAAAGGTTCTCGGATCTTTGCGCGTTCCACACCATGGGCGAAGGGTTCACGTGGGAAACACAGGACCGCGAACGGGATATCAAGATGGCACAGGCCGCTTGGGAAAAGTCCAAAGAGCTGATCCGTGATCCTTCGAACAAGATGGTCTTGCTGGACGAGATCAACATCGCGATCCGCTACGACTATATCGACGTCGCAGATGTCGTCAGCTTCTTGACGACCGAAAAGCCAGAGATGACCCATGTCGTCCTGACCGGCCGCAATGCACATGACGACCTGATCGAGGTCGCCGACCTTGTGACGGAAATGGAGTTGATCAAGCATCCGTTCCGGTCGGGGATCAAGGCCCAGATCGGAGTAGAGTTCTAAGGGGCTCTGCCCCCTCGGGCCACGGCCCTCACCCCCGGAGTGACGGACCAAAGAAAACCCCCGCAATCAGTCGTTAGACGCTGTTGCGGGGGGCGGTCTTCTTCGGTCGTACCGGTCACTCTCCAGCGCCGGTATGGGACTCATCATGGCGGCACATAGTTAATAGTTGGTTACCTTCTTTGGTCCGCCACTCCGGGGGTCTCGGGGGCAGCGCCCCCGCGAACCAGAAGCCGTGCGGCGGAGCCGCTCATTTGGGTGACTTTGCGGCCTCGCCTTGTTTGCGTGCGGCGGTCAGAGTTGACGACGGCGCGAGCGCTTCCTCATCGACTTTCAATTCGATCACCGCAAAGGTTCCAGAGCTTCTGGCCCGCTCGAAGGCGGCCGGGAAATCGGCAGTGTTGGCGACGACCTCGCCGTGGCCGCCGTAGCTCCGGGCCAGTGCCGCGAAGTCCGGATTGGCAAGCATCGTGCCGGACACGCGTCCGGGGTATGTGCGCTCTTGGTGCATCCTGATGGTTCCATACCGGCCATT
>JALQXR010000321.1 GCA_023263105.1 Marivivens sp.
ATTCCAGCCCCTCCAGCTTTGCCGGATCGAAACCCGCGCCCGCCGTGACCTCGACGCCCGTTTTGGACATCCGCACCTCTGCCCCCGCGGCCAGAAGTCCGGATTTGAGAGCATCGACAGCGGCAAAGTCCTTGGTCTGCATGGCTGACTCGCGCAGGGCGGCCAGCTTTTCGGCCCAAACCGACAGGTCCGGTCCAACTGCCCAATCGCCCATCTCGGGCCGCAAGAGCCCCATGAACAGCGCCGAACCATACAGTTCCTTGACCTCGCCCGCGCTGGCAAGCCGGTGCAATTCGGTCATCGCGCCAGCGGTGTTCAGGTCGTCGGCCAGCGCTTCGATCAACGCGGGCGAGACATAGGGCGCCATCGCGGATGCGTCCAAGCCCGCAACCATCCCGCGCCATTTGCGCAGGGCGGTTTCGGCCTCTTCCCGCTTCTTCTCGGTCCAGTCCATCGGCTTGCCATAGTGGGTGCCCAGCATGACCATGCGGATGACCTCGCCCGGGATGCCCTGATCCAGCAAATCGCGGACAGTGAAAAAGTTGCCAAGGCTCTTGGACATCTTCTTGCCCTCGACCTGCAGCATTTCGTTGTGCATCCACACCCGCGCGAATTCGCCGTTCGGGTGGGCGCACATCGACTGCGCGACCTCGTTTTCGTGGTGCGGGAATTGCAGGTCGTTGCCGCCGCCGTGGATGTCAAAGCTTTCGCCCAACAGCTCATAGGACATGGCCGAGCATTCGATATGCCAGCCCGGACGTCCCCTGCCCCACGGGCTGTCCCAGCCGGGTGTCGCATCGTCCGAGGGCTTCCACAGGACAAAGTCCATCGGGTCCTCTTTGTAGGGCGCGACTTCGACCCGCGCGCCCGCGATCATGTCATCGACCGACCGACCCGACAGCGCGCCGTAGTCCTTATAGGACCGCACGCGGAACAGGACATGGCCGTCCTTTTCATAGGCGTGGCCCCGCGTGACGAGCCCCGCGATCATATCCTTCATCGCGCCGATCCAGTCGGTGGCACGCGGCTCGTTGGTGGGGCGCAGCGCGCCCAGCGCGTCCATGTCGTCGTGATACCAACCGACGGTTTCTTCGGTGATGTCGCGGATCGGACGTCCGGTCTCGGCGGCGCGTGCGTTGATCTTGTCGTCCACGTCGGTAAAGTTCCGGACGTAAGTGACCGAGTTTTCGCCGTAGACGTGGCGCAGCAGGCGAAACAGCGTGTCGAACACCAGCACGGGCCGCGCGTTGCCCAGATGCGCGCGGTCATAGACCGTGGGCCCGCAGAGATACATGCGGATGTTTTCAGGATCGAGCGGGGCCAAGACCTCTTTCTTGCGGGTCTTCGAATTTGTAAGCCGGATGTCCATGGGCCAAGTCCTTTGCGCGCGGTCGCGGCGGGCTTAGCAACTTCACATCATGATTGGAATAGAAGACCGTCCCGCCAGTGGTTCAGCGGATAATGCAGCAAATCTGAGGGGCACGGGTCGTCATGCCTCGTGCTTGTCACAAAACTGGCCCGCCGTCAAACCCGACCCCGATTTTTCGCAGAAAAATCATTCCCCGGGCGCCACGGGGGGGGCAAGATTTTTCTGCGAAAAATCTTCTCCCCCCGCAAACCGTTCAGTTCCCGTAAGCATAGGCTGGCAGCCAGGTCACCAGTTCGGGGAACTCGAAGACGATGAACAGG
>JALQXR010000322.1 GCA_023263105.1 Marivivens sp.
GTCCCGAACTGCGGCCCGACGCCTCACCTGACGGTTGAAGGATCTGCAGCCTTGTGAACTTGGTCCCGCGACCTTAGAACGCCCCCGACAAAGAGCCAAGCGGGGGCATCCATGAACATCCTGATTTTGGGCAGCGGCGGACGCGAACACAGCCTTGCCTGGGCCGTAAAGCAAAACCCCAAATGCGACCGGCTGATCGCAGCCCCCGGAAATGCGGGCATAGCCGACATCGCGGAATGTGCGGCTCTCGACATTCTGGACGGGGACGCGGTCGTCACCTTTGCTGCCGAAAATGCGGTCGATTTCGTCATCGTCGGTCCCGAAGCACCGCTGGCCGCAGGTGTCGCGGACGCCTGCCGCGCCGCAGGACTTTCAGTTTTCGGACCTTCTGCTGCGGCGGCAAAGCTGGAAGCGTCGAAATCTTTCACAAAAGCGATCTGTGATGCGGCCAACGCCCCCACAGCCGCCTACGCACGCTTTACCGAAGCGGCACCGGCAAAAGACTATATCAAAGCCCAAGGCGCCCCCATCGTCGTAAAGGCCGACGGCTTGGCAGCCGGAAAAGGCGTCATCGTCGCGATGACCGAAGCCGAAGCATTGGACGCCATTGACGATATGTTCGGCGGCGAATTCGGAGCGGCAGGCGCCGAAGTCGTCATCGAGGAATTCATGGAAGGCGAAGAAGGCTCGCTCTTTGTGCTGGTGGACGGCGACGACGTGCTTCCGGTCGGAACGGCGCAGGACCACAAGCGCGTGGGCGACGGCGACACCGGCCCGAATACCGGCGGCATGGGCGCCTATTCCCCGGCCCCCGTCCTGTCCGACGCGGTCGTGCAAAAGGCGATGGACGAAATCGTCCGCCCGACGATGCGCGAAATGGTGCGTCTGGGCATGCCCTATAGCGGCGTCCTTTACGTCGGATTGATGATCAAGGACGGCCAACCGCGACTGGTCGAATACAACGTGCGCTTTGGCGATCCGGAATGTCAGGTCCTGATGATGCGGCTTGGCGCGCAGGCGCTGGATTTGATGCTGGCCTGCGCCGAGGGCCGGCTAGGGAACGCACAGGTGGCTTGGGCCGATGACCACGCGATCACCGTGGTGATGGCGGCTGACGGCTATCCGGGCGCCTATAAGAAAGGCACTGAAATCGGGGGCCTGTCCGATCTGGCCGAAGATTCCTTTAACATGGTCTTCCACGCCGGAACGGCGCAGGACGGAGCGCGCATCACCGCTGTCGGCGGGCGCGTCCTGAACGTCACCGCACGTGGTGCCAGCCTGTCCGAAGCCCGCGACCGCGCCTATGCGATGATCGACCGGATCGACTGGCCCGAAGGGTTCTGCCGCCGCGATATCGGCTGGCGGGCGCTCTGATCCAGACACCCCGTTGCGCCATGAAAAAGCGCCGCCGCTGAACCCAGCGACGGCGCTTTTTGCGTAAAATGGTCCCGTATCAGGCGGCGCGGCCCATCAGGACGTCATCGATTTCCTTGGCAGCGATGACTTCGTCATTGCCAGCCACAGCCGCGATTTCGCGGGTCAGACGCTCAAGCGCGGCTTCGTACAGCTGACGAACCGAATAGCTCTGCTCGCGCTGATCGTCGGCACGGTGAAGATCGCGCACCACCTCGGCAATCGCGATCAGATCG
>JALQXR010000323.1 GCA_023263105.1 Marivivens sp.
GAAAGAGGATCAGGTCGGCGTCGTGACCGGGCTTGCCTGGACCAGCGTCGGTGGTGAAATCCTGTCGATCGAGGCGCTTCGCCTGCCCGGCAAGGGTCGGATGAAAACCACCGGCAAACTGGGCGAGGTGATGAAGGAATCGATCGACGCGGCATCCAGCTATGTCCGTTCGATCGCGCCGCAGATCGGGGTGAAGCCGCCGAAATTCGACCGCTGGGACATCCACGTCCACGTGCCCGATGGTGCCACGCCGAAAGACGGGCCCTCGGCCGGTCTGGCGATGGTGACCGCGATCGTTTCGGTGTTGACGCAGATTCCCGTCCGTAAGGACATCGCGATGACAGGCGAAGTCACGCTGCGCGGCAACGCCAGCGCCATCGGCGGGCTGAAGGAAAAGCTGCTGGCCGCCCTGCGCGCCGGTGTGAAAACCGTGCTGATCCCCGCCGAGAACGAAAAGGACCTGCCAGAGATTCCGGACAACGTGAAAGAGGGGCTGGAAATCATCCCCGTGCACCACGTCTCCGAAGTCCTGCGCCACGCGCTTGTCCGCCAGCCCGAGCCCATCGAATGGGACGAGGCCGCCGAAGAAGCCGCGGCATCGCAGTCCAAGCTTTCGGCAGGCGAAGACGGGGCCTCGGCCATCGCTCACTAAGCCTGACTGTCATGCCGGATCGGGGGCGAGAGGAAACTCTGGCCCCCGTTTCTTTCGGGAAATCGCTATCCAGCGGCGGGCAAAGCGGGCTAGGGTGGGACAAATCATTTCAGGAAGCACATTATGATGGACGACGACGAGATCGACGGCGCGAAACCCCGTAAGGCAAAGAAAAAGCCGTCGCCCAAGGTGCCCTTGCCCGAAGTCGCCGTCGTGCCGACGATGACACGCAAAGAGCTGCTTGAACGGGCGACCGCCGACGGAACCCTGAACAAGAAGAACGTCCGCGAGTCGATGGACGCGATCCTGCGGGTGATGACCGACGCGCTGCTGAACGGCGAAGAACTGAACCTCCCGCATCTGGGCAAGGTCCGCGTCAACCGCACAAAGGACGGCGCAAAGGCAAAGGTGCTGATCTTGCGGGTTCGCGTGCCGATCAACGACACGGCGATTCCCTTGGCCGAACCTCTTGCAGAGACCGAGGAGTAGGGCTAAACGCCCCCCTGCGGGTGATTAGCTCAGTGGTAGAGCGCTTCGTTCACATCGAAGATGTCAGGAGTTCGAATCTCTTATCACCCACCATTTCCCTTTTTCGGCCAAGCGTCCGTCAGTCTATGGCATTTCGTCTGACGAGGCGGGAAGGGGAGAGCAATCATTCCTCGTCGCTAGCACGAATCTGGCCGTGTCCACCGACAGACGGGTCTGTCCGGCTTCCGCGAAGTCCTTCGAACAGAAGTACTTTTGGCTAAGAGCAATGCCCTCGCGACGGCACGGCGCAGCGATACTCGTCTCGCGGGCCCGCCATCACGATCCTGAACGTATCTTCGGCAAAGTTGTGTTTGCGGGTCCTGCACTTAGTGCCTCTGGCCTGCGTGCCAGCGGCTTCCATGGATGTTCCGGACGTCTTGCTAAACGCCGCACTAAAATAGCGTCGATGAACCAGACATCCTCCGTTGCTCAAACAACTAAATCTGTCCGGTGGGTGCTAGCGTCACA
>JALQXR010000324.1 GCA_023263105.1 Marivivens sp.
GCCAAGGTCGGCCAGCGCGCCTTGCGCCAGCTTGCGCTTGAAACCTTTACCCATATCCACCGCCTGTCGCTGCGCTATCACATCACCCGCAAGACCGGCGGGCTGAGCCGGATCATCGAGCGCGGCGTCAAAGGCGTCGATTTCCTGTTGCGGTTCCTGTTGTTCTCGATGGGGCCGCTTGTGCTGGAACTGTTGATGATCGCGGTGGTGTTCTATTTCCTGTTCGACATCTGGTATCTGGCTGCCGTCGTCGGGACGATCGCGCTGTACACGTGGTTCACGTTTGCGGTCACCGAGATGCGGGTGAAGATCCGCAAGGTGATGAACGATCAGGACACCGACGCCAACCAGAAAGCCATCGACAGCCTGCTGAACTTTGAAACCGTCAAATACTTTGGCGCCGAAAAATGGGAAGCCGCCCGCTACGACCGCGCGATGGAGGGGTATGAGGCGGCGGCGCTAAAGACCAGCTATTCGCTGGCGTTCCTGAACTTTGGACAGGCGTTTCTGATCACCGCAGGGCTGACCGCCGTGATGATCATGGCCGCGATGGGGGTGCAGTCCGGCACATTGACCGTCGGCGATTTCGTCATGGTCAACGCCTATATGATCCAGATCACCATGCCGCTGAACTTTCTGGGCACGGTCTATCGCGAAATCCGGCAGGCGCTGATCGACATGGGCGAGATGTTCGATCTGTTGCATCAGCCGCCCGAAGTGACCGACAAATCCGGCGCGCCGAACCTGCGCGTGAAGGGCGGAGAGGTCACTCTGGATGACGTGAAATTCGGCTATGACCCCGAACGCGAGATCCTGAAAGGTGTCAGCCTGACCGTCCCCGCAGGGCAGACGGTGGCCATCGTGGGGTCGTCGGGGTCGGGCAAATCGACGATCGGGCGTCTGTTGTTTCGGTTCTATGACGTGACCGGAGGGGCGCTGCGGATCGACGGGCAGGACGTGCGCGACATCACGCAAGAGTCGCTTCATGCCCGCATCGGCGTCGTGCCGCAGGACACGGTGCTGTTCAACGACACGATCCACTATAACATCGCCTATGGCCGTCCCGGCGCGACCGAGGAAGAGATCATCGCCGTCGCCAAAGCGGCCAAGATCCATACGTTCATCCAGTCGCTGCCCGATGGCTACAACACCACGGTGGGCGAACGCGGGCTAAAGCTGTCGGGCGGCGAAAAGCAGCGTGTGGGGATTGCGCGGACGTTGTTGAAGAACCCGCCGATCCTGCTGCTGGACGAGGCGACCAGCGCTCTGGATACCGACACCGAACGCGAAATCCAGGCCGAGTTGAAAGCCATGGGCAAGGGCCGCACCGTGATCACCATCGCCCACCGGTTGTCCACCATTTCGGACGCGGACCGGATCGTGGTGCTGGAGGATGGCAAGATCATGGAAGAGGGCCGGCACGACCAGTTGCTTGCCCTTGATGGCCGGTATGCCCAGCTATGGACGCGGCAAGCGGCGGAAGAGGCCGCAGCCTGACAGCTTTGGTCAATCCAAAGGAAAACGGCCCGCCGATTGGCGGGCCGTTTGCGTTTACTCTGCCGCTTTCAGCGCCGCGGCGGGACCCAGTTCGGGCTCTGGGTCGTCCCAGATGATCTCGGGCGCGTTGGCG
>JALQXR010000325.1 GCA_023263105.1 Marivivens sp.
GGTCCTTAAGGCCCCCGACGCCGACATGATGGGCGACGGGACCGGCGTGCTGGTGATCGACGATCTGGTCGACTCGGGCAAGACGCTCGAACTGGTGCGCAGGCTGTATCCCAAGGCGCATTTCGCCACCGTCTATGCCAAGCCGGTCGGAGAGCCGCAGGTCGATACCTTTATCACCGGTGTAAGCCAGGACACGTGGATTTTCTTCCCGTGGGACATGGCGCTGCAATACGTGGAACCCTATCGCGGCAAGGACTGACCGGATTGCGCGATGACGGTGTTTCCGAAGGCGTAGCGCTTGCCTTTCGGATCGGGCTTCTGGTTCAACTTTGTCTGGGACTGGCCCAGCTCGCCTCTGGGCTGGTGCTTTTGCTTGCGCCGGACGGGTCTATCCTTGCGCTTGTCGACTGGCTGACCCGAAACGAGATCGTCGAAGACCCGAATTCGATGTTTGTCGCTATGCTGCGTGGCTGGGCGCGCGGGTTGACGCTGGAAAGTGAGACTTTCTATTCGATCTACCTAGTGGGTCACGGCGCGCTGAACCTATTCGCGGCGACCGCCATGCTGCGGCACTGGCGCGGCGCCTATCCCTTGTCGATGTCGGTTCTGGGTGTTTTCATGGTGGCGCAGGTCTGGGAATACTTTCACGTCTTTGACCCCATTCTGGTCCTGCTCACCGCGATCGACGTTGCGGTCATTATTGTCATCACCATCGAAGAGCGGCAGCGTCGCGCTCGTCTTCGTCCCTGAAAGGACCCCGCATGGCCCTGCCCCGCACTCAGACGACCTTTGCGCCACCCGTCATGGAGGCCCGCCGTTGGCTGGATGGCGTGACCTTTTCGGCAGACCGCCCCCTGTTGAACGTGTCGCAGGCGGCCCCCGTCGATCCGCCCCCCGAGCCGTTGCGCCAAGCCATGGCCGACATCGTCCTGACCGACCCGTCGGCGCATCTTTACGGTCCGGTTCTGGGACTGCCCGACCTGCGGGCCGAAGTCGCGTCGCAATGGACGGCGGCCTATGGCGGCGCGATTTCCGCCGATCAGGTCTGCATCACCTCTGGCTGCAATCAGGCCTTCACCGCCGCCATCGACACGCTGTGCTCCGACGGGGACGAAGTGATCCTGCCGCTGCCCTACTATTTCAACCATCGCATGTGGCTGGATATGTCCGGCGTCACGACCGTGGGTCTTCCGACTGGGGACGGGATGATCCCCGACCCCAAAACCGCCGAGTCACTGATCACCCCGCGCACCCGCGCGATTGTCCTGGTCACTCCGAACAATCCGGCGGGCGTCGAATATCCGTCAGGCGTCGTGGGCGCGTTCTATGATCTGTGCAAGGCGCGCGGCATCGCGCTGATCGTCGACGAGACCTATCGCGATTTCGACCTGCGCAGCGGGGCCCCGCATGATCTGTTCACGCGCGACGGCTGGCAGGACACTCTGATCCAACTGTATTCCTTTTCAAAGGCTTACCGTCTGACCGGCCACCGCGTCGGCGCGATGGTGGCCAGCCCCGCGCGTCTGGCCGAGGTGGAAAAGTTCCTCGACACCGTTGCCATCTGCCCCAACCAACTGGGTCAGCGGGCCGCGCTGTGGGGGATGCGGAACCTGTCGCAATGGCTGGCT
>JALQXR010000326.1 GCA_023263105.1 Marivivens sp.
GACCGCGCCCTGTTCGATGGCCCAAGTCACAGCCTCGGGGCGTCCGGCCTCTAGCAGAATCCGCGGCACCAAGGCGCTGATCCCGAAGCCAAGGTTGGCCGACATGCCCGGTCGCAACTCCATCGCGGCTCGGCGGGCGATGACCTTTTCCACGCCATGTTCCGCCAGATCAAAGCTGGACCACGGTTGCATGATCTGCCCCGAGATCGCGGGATCATAGGGTGTTTCGCAGGTCTGTTTCTGATCGGGGTCGATAACCACAAGGTCGACCAGATGCCCCGGCACGCGCACGTCGTGGGGCCGCAAAGAGCCGCTCTTTGTGACGCGCGACACCTGCGCGATGATCAACCCGCCGTGGTTGCGGACGCAGATGGCCTGTTCGAGTCCGCCCAGATAGGCACCTTCGTGTTCGTAGGTCAGATTGCCGAATTCGTCCGCCGTGGTGGCCCGCAGGATCGCGACATTAGGGATCACGTTCGGGAAATGCAGCCACGTGCCCCCGTCGAACTCTACCCGCCGGACGATGGGCGCGGCGGCCCCTTTGGGGTTCATCGCACAGCCTTCGCGTTCGGGATCGACAAAGGTTCGCAACCCGACTTTGGTCAGGACACCGGGGCGTTTGGCGGCCGCTTCGCGGGTCATGTCAAAAAGGATGCCCGACGGTACGTTGTAGGCCGCGACGCGGTCCTCGACGATCATTTTCCAGATTTCCGGCATCGGCTTGGATGACGGTCCGGACGGGTAAGAACCACCGAGGATCCGCGACAAAAGCCCGTCTTTTGCAATATGATCGACACCCTTGACGCCATACATGTCGCCCGCCGCAATGGGGTGGATCGTGGTCAGGTTGGTGGGGTGTCCGGTGTCGTCAAACCGGTCCCCGATGGCTTTCAGCATCAGATCTGGACAACCCAGAGCCGACGACGAAGATACTGTAATCGTTGCATTATCAGGGATTCTGGCCGCGGCTTCTGCGGTGCTAACGACCTTTGTCATTCCGGATCTCCATAGCGAACGGTCGTGCGGCGCCCCGAGGCGGCGGCCTCTCGGACGGCCAAGGCAACGGCCAACGATTTCACGCCGTCGGGGCCGGTTGCCGCCAGCGAATGCCGCCCCCCGACCGCGTTCAAAAAGTCGCGCACGCAGGTGATGTATAGCCCCGTGGTGTCATAGCTGACCGGTTTGCGCCCCGCCGCGGTGACCAGGTCGACCTCGCCCACCGGCTGTTGGGTCATCACGTTTCTGGCAAAGATCGAGCCCTCCGTGCCATGGACCTCTAGCCCTGTGCCGCTATGGGCGTGGGTAAAGCTTTCGTGCGAAAAGACCATCGCTCCGGACGGCATTGACCAGACCGACATGGCCGAGTCCTCGACCCCGTCGCCCATTCCCGTCGAGGCGGACATCGCCACGACTTCGGCGGGGTCTTCGGACAGCAGGAACCTGACCACATCGGCGTCGTGGACGGTGATGTCGGGGATCACTCCGCCGCCTGCCGCCGCGTCGTTGATCCGCCAGCCACGCAGGAAATCCGGCAGGTGAACCGCATGAAACAGCCGGACGGACAGCACCTTGCCCACCGCACCAGAGCGCAGAAGGTCGCGGATCGCACGATGGCTG
>JALQXR010000327.1 GCA_023263105.1 Marivivens sp.
CACCGCCCTGTTGCGTGCGGCTGTGTCCGTCATCCTGCCCCGTTTTCGCGCGCCCGAAGACCAGAAAGAGCCGCCCGTCGGCGCGACCCGCCTGATGCAAGTGATGAAAGGGTGGTTCGTTCTGCCCTTGTTCGGGTTTGCCATCCTTTTCGCCAGTCATTTGATCCTGAACGCGTTTCAGGGCCTGTTGTGGACGCGCCAAGGCATCCCGTTGGGCACCATCGGCGTGCTGATCGCCTTGGGGGCGCTGTCCGAAACGGTGATGTTCTTTCTGTTTGGCCGTTTCGTAAAGCGCCTGCCCGCGCGGGTCTGGTTGCTGATTTCGGGCATCGCGACGGTGCTGCGCTGGATCGCCTTCGGCTTTGAACCGGGTGTGGGGCTGCTGATCCCGCTGCAACTGATGCACGGGATCACCTATGGGCTGGGGTTCATGGCCTGCGTGAACTTTATTTCGAACTGGACCTCTGAAGATATCGCCGCCGAAGCCCAAAGCTTTTTCACGATGTTGCAGCAGGGGGCCTCGGTTCTGGCGCTGACCGTGTTCGGGATGCTGGTGCCGGTCTTTGGTGTGCACAGCTATTTCTTTTCGGCGGGCTTCGCCTGCCTTGGCGTGCTTTTGGTCTGGCTCTCGCTCCGGTTGCGGCCGCCTGCGGGATAACCATCGTGACCGGCTGGGCGAAAAGCCGCCAAGCGCTGCGTCACAACCCTGTGTGAGCGCGCTAAAACGCTTCCTACACAGGTCAAATCTGTGTATCAGCCCCGCAAAACCCCATAATCGAGCACGCCTATGTTGACCCGCCGTGGATTTCTCCTCGCTTCCTCCAGCTTTCTTGCCGCCTGCGCCACGCGCGGCGAAATCGATGCGATGGATCCGAACATGACCTTTAACGTCGTCGACATTCTGGTCGCGACGAACCGCAAGCGTGTGACCAACGAATCCATTTTCTCGGGCGACCGGTCGCAGACGATGAACTTTGCCCAGTTGGGCGTGTCGATCCCGCCTGCGCACCGGACCGGCGAACTAGAGATCGCGCGCCGCCGCGCCGATCCGCGCCGTCACTTCGGGGTGACATCGGTCGAAGACTTCCCCGATGCGACCGCCTTTTCGACCCAGATCGCGCGTCGCGCTCTGGCGATGCCCACCGCGAACCGCGAAGCGATCCTCTTTGTCCACGGCTTCAACACCCGCTTTGGAGAGGCGCTTTATCGGCTTGCGCAGATGTATCACGACTTTCGCGCGACGGGGATTCCGATCCTGTACAGCTGGCCCTCTAGCGGCAGCGCGGACGATTACCTCTACGACCGCGACAGCGTGCTTTTTGCCCGCGACGAACTGGAGCGCCTGCTGGACCGGCTGGAAAACAGTCAGGTCAACCGCATCCAGATCATCGGCCACTCGATGGGCTCGCACCTGATCGTCGAAACCCTGCGCCAGCGGGCGATCCGGCAGAACGGGCAATTGTGGAGCAAGCTGAACGGCGTGATCCTGATTGCGCCGGATATCGATATCGACGTGTTCAAACGTCAGGCCGAGGAAATCGGCACCCTGCCCCAGCCCTTTGTCATCGTGACCTCGAACCGCGACCGCGCGTTGCAGTTGTC
>JALQXR010000328.1 GCA_023263105.1 Marivivens sp.
CAGGCCGAGGAAAAGGACGGCGTCGAATACAGCTTTGGGGCCGATCCGAAATTCGCCGAAACCGACGAGGAACGCGCGCTGTTTGCGGCGCTCGACACCGCAGAGTCCGCGATCAACCCCGCTATGGCGTCCGAAGATTTCGCCGCTGCGATGGGCGCGATGGCCGGCCTTCGCGGCCCGATCGACGCGTTCTTTACGGCGGTTCAGGTCAACTCGGACAACCAGATCGTGCGACGCAACCGGCTGAACCTTTTGTCTCGCATCCGCAGCATCTGCCTGTCGGTTGCGGACATGAACCGGCTGGAAGGCTGACTTTCGGGAACGTTTTCCTTGCTGCGGCGCGGTATCTGCCTAAAGTCGAGGCAGTAGGAGTTCGCCGCATTGCAGCAAGATAGCCGATTCGCCCCCGTCACCCTGATCACACCCGAAGCCGCGATGTCGCCTTCGGTCCATGGCGGCCGTGCGAAATGCCTGCAAAGGCTGATCCGGCTGGACATGCCGGTCCCGACGACGGTGGCTCTGTCCTTTGACGCGGTAAAGTCCGTTGCCCAAGGAAACATGCCGAACATGGACGCGGTGCTTGCGCCGTTCGGCCCTTCGCCTCTCTTGTCGGTCCGACCGTCCAGTCAGGACCCCGATTGGGGCGGTCCGGGCGCGATCCTGAACATCGGCATGAATACCGCCCGCCATGCGCAGCTGTGCAAGGAAATGGGCGAAGCGGCCGCGACCGCGATTTTCCTGCGGTTCATCCAGTCCTATTCCGTCCATGTGGCGCGACTGGACCCCGAAGCGTTCCACCTGCCGGATGCGCCCTCTGCGGCGGCGCTCCAGTCGTTCTTTGACGCCTACGAATACGAAACCGACGAACCCTTTCCCGAAGACCCGCGCGAACAGCTGTCCGAGGCCCTGCGGTCCATGGCGCGCGCTTGGGACGGGACGACCGCGCGGCTGTTGCGGCAGGCAAAGGGTGCGCCGGCGGATGCGGGGCTTGGTCTGGTGGTGCAGGCCATGGCTCTGGGCGTGGGCGAAGGCGAATGCGGGTCTGGCGTGATCCAGTTCATCGACGAAACCAACGGCCAGCCGCTGATCCGCGGCCGTTATCTGGCGCAAAGCCAAGGGCGCGAGGCTTTGGGCGCGGGCAAGGGCGCGATCTATCTGACCAAAGACGAACGCGGCCCGTCGGTCGAAGAACAGCTGCCCGAGCTATTCGCCGATCTGATCCGCTACGGCGAACGATGCCGGATCGGCCTGCGCGAAGAAATGCAGATCGAATTCACGATCGAAAACGGGCGGCTGGTCATTCTGGACGCGGTGCGCGTTCCCCGGTCGAACCGGGCCGCGGTGCGCGTGGCGGTCGATCTGGCGACCGACGGGATCATCGGACAGGACGAAGCCGTCATGCGGGTCGAACCGACGGCGGTGTCGGAATTGCTGCACCGGCAGGTCGACCCCTCGGCGCCGCGCAACCGGATCGTCCGCGGGATTGCCGCCAGCCCGGGCGCGGCCTCGGGCCGGATCGTCTTTACGGCGAACGACGCGCAGGCCAGCGCCGCCCGAAACGAGCCCTGCATTCTGGTCCGTTGGGAAACCAGCCCCGAGG
>JALQXR010000329.1 GCA_023263105.1 Marivivens sp.
CCAACATCAAGCCCAGCGACGGGACAAGAGTGGCCATCAGGACCTGCAGGCCATGCTGGTGAGGCAGCGATTGAAGGCGGACACCGGACCGCCGCACGATAGCGGTAGCACGGGATCGCCCAAGCAGATACCCCGCCACGGCGAGCGCGACGGAGGCAAGGAAAGGCTCGGTGAGTGGCAGCACGAGTTATGTCCCTGTTTCTTGGCCTGTTTGACGAACCGAAGGGCGCGAGGAATCTCACGCCCTTCGATCTATTTATTTGAACCCGATTATTGGCTCATCAGGACGCGGTCGGCAACCGCTGCTTGAGTGTCGGCCAGCGCGGGGTCGGACACCAGACCGTATTCGGCGAGCGGGCCATCGGGGCCAGAGATGTCGTCGGACACGAAGAAGTCGGCAAAGTCCTGCAGACCCGGGATCACATCAAGGTGCGCCGCTTTGATGTAGAAGTAGAGCGGACGCGACACCGGATATTCGCCGGTCGAGATCGTCTCGGTCGACGGCTCGACACCGTTGATCGTTGCGACCTGCAGCTTGTCGGTGTTGTTTTCGAAGAAGGCCAGACCGAAGACGCCGATGCCTTCGTTGTTGGCTTCGATGCGGGCCAGCGTCTCGGTGTAGTCGCCGTCGATGTCGATCGACAGGCCGTCGGTGCGGATCGCCATGCAAGAGGCTTCGGCTGCGTCTTCGTCGCCGCCATTGATGCCAAGGATGGCTTCCATTGCGCCACTGTCTTCACAGCCCTGCAGGATCACCTTTTCTTCGAACACTTCGCGGGTGCCGTGCTTGGTGCCCGGGATAAAGGCGATGATTGCCTGATCCGCAAAGTCGGCGTTGACCTGCGACCAGTTGGTGTTCGGGTTGGCGACCATTGCGCCGTCAACCGGCAGTTCGGCGGCCAGAGCAAGGTACCAATCGGCCGGAGTAAAGGCGAAAGAGTTGCCGTTGATGTCGCTGGCGAAAACGATGCCGTCATAGCCGATGCGGACTTCGACGATGTCCGTCACGCCGGCGGCGGCGCAGGCTTCGACTTCGGACGACTTGATCGCGCGGGAGGCGTTCGCGATGTCGATGGTGTTTTCGCCTACGCCTTCGCAGAAGCGCTTCAGGCCGGCCGAGGAGCCGCCCGATTCAACGACCGGAGTCGGGTAGTCAAAATTCTCGCCGAACAGTTCGGCAACGATCGCGGCATAGGGCAGCACGGTGGACGAACCAGCGATCTGGATGTTGTCGCGGGCAAAAGCGCCGGTAGCGGTCAGCGCGACTGCGGCAGCGGTCGTGGCAACAAGGCGGACGTAGGACATGAGACTCTCCGTTTTGGTCATACAGCCGATCCGCGACCCATTCACGGAACCGGCAGGTCTTCGTCAATGAGGGCGTTATTGCAGCGGAATGTAACGGTTTGATAACACATTCTCCGACATTTTTCTTTGTTTTGGATCAATATGTTACTCTCAAAACCCAACCCGAATCCCCACGAATCCGGTGGGTTTTGTGACAAAGACATGACGCCAAATCGGGACGTCGCCCCAAAAACCGGCACCCGCCGATTCCCCAAGAGTTCTGCCGAACAGCGGTTGATTTTGC
>JALQXR010000330.1 GCA_023263105.1 Marivivens sp.
CCGGATGTGCCCTTTGTCTATTACGCGGACAGCGCCAACGCCCCTTACGGCGTGCGCGACGCGGACGACATCTACAACCTGACCACGGCGGCGGTGTCGCGGCTTTGGGACGAAGGCTGCGATTTGGTGATCCTTGCCTGCAACACGGCCTCGGCGGCGGCGCTGCGGCGGATGCAAGAGGGCTGGGTGCCCAAAGACAAGCGCGTGCTTGGGGTTTTTGTCCCGCTGATCGAAGCCTTGACCGAACGCCGCTGGGGCGACAACAGCCCTCCGCGAGAGGTCGACATCAAGCATGTCGCGCTGTTTGCCACCCCCGCGACCGTCCGCAGTCGCGCGTTCCAGCGTGAACTTGCGTTCCGTGCGATCGGTGTGGACGTCGAAGCGCAAGCCTGCGGCGGCGTGGTCGATGCAATCGAAGAAGGCGACCTGATCCTTGCCGAGGCTCTGGTGCGGTCCCATGTCGATGCGCTGCTGCGCAAGATGCCGGAACCCGATGCCGCGGTTCTGGGCTGCACGCATTACCCGTTGCTGGAACATGTTTTCCAAGATGCCTTGGGCAGTGGGGTCAAAGTCTTTAGTCAGGCCGATCTGGTGGCCGAAGCGCTTGCCGATTATCTGGCGCGACGCCCCGAAATGCTGGGGGCCGGAACCGAGGCCGGATATCTGACCACCGGCAACCCGCGCAAGGTTTCGGACCGCGCGGTCCAGTTCCTGCGCCGTAAGATCGATTTTGTCGCGGCCTGATCAACCGTCTGCCGGTTGCGAACAGCCGTTTGCGTTCCTAGACTCTGTACAGAGAGGAGTTCTTTATGACCTTTAACGTCGCCATTCTCGGAGCCTCTGGCTACACGGGGGCCGAGCTAGTCAGGATCATCGCCACCCACCCGTCGTTGCGGATTGCCGCGCTGTCGGCGGACCGAAAGGCGGGCCAGACGATGGCGAGCGTCTATCCTCAGTTGCGCCACCTTGATCTGCCGGTACTGTGCACCATCGACGAGATCGACTTTGCAAAGATCGATTTGTGCTTTGCCGCGCTGCCCCATGGTCTGAGTCAGGCGCTGGTTCGCGACTTGCCCAAGTCGGTGAAAGTCGTCGATCTGGGCGCGGATTTCCGGCTGCGGGATCCGGCTGCCTATGAAAAGTGGTACGGAGCGCCGCATGTGGCGACCGACCTGCAAAAAGAGGCCGTCTATGGTCTGACTGAATTCTACCGCGACGACATCCGCAAGGCGCGGTTGGTTGCGGGGACGGGATGCAACGCGGCGACGGTTCAATTCGCGCTGCGGCCGCTGATCGAGGCCAATCTGATCGACCTTGACGACATCATTTGCGACCTGAAGAACGGTATCTCCGGGGCTGGCCGCAGCCTTAAGGAAAACATGCTGTTTACCGAACGTGCGACCGATGTTCTGGGCTATTCCCAAGGCGGAAAGCACCGTCATTTGGGCGAATTCGATCAGGAATTCAGCATGATAGCGGGCCGCAAGGTCGAAATCATGTTCACCCCGCATCTTGTCCCGATGAGCCGCGGCATCTTGGCGTCGTGCTACCTGAAGGGCGACGCGGCGGCGATCCATGCG
>JALQXR010000032.1 GCA_023263105.1 Marivivens sp.
CGCGACGCCGACACGCCCAGCGTCTTGGCCAGTTGGACAAAGACCGGGATCATCACAACGACGACCGGCGTGTTGTTCATAAAGGCCGACCCCGCGACCACAAAGGCCATGACCCCGACCACCGCCGCCCGAGGGCTCACGCGGGCCCATTTTTCGGCCTGACGGGTCAACGCATCCAGCAGCCCCGTCCTGACCAAAGCCCCCATCACGATGAACATCGCCCCGATGGTCCATGGCGCGGGGTTCGACAGCACGCGCACGGCGTCATTATAGGGCAGAACGCCCAGCACCATCAGCACCGCCACGCCGGAAATGGCGACGACCTCGGTGGGAAGGGTCTCTCTTAGGAAAAGGGCGAACATCGTCAGCACGACGACGAGCGCTACAATTGCTTGTCCCGATTGGGAAAATTCAAAGAATTCTATCATTTGGCCCCGATGTTGTCAGGCCCGAGTGTTCCCGCTCTGCTCCGGTTCCGCAAGTCTTTCGCGACGGCGCGGAGTCACCAGCGCCAGTCCCAGCAACATGCAGCCCAGAGCAGCCCAGACCCAAGCGGAATACCGCTCACCCAAAAGCATCATCGCCCAGAGCACTCCGCTGCCGGTGACGACATAGGAACTTTGGGCGGCATAGACGGCGCCCGCCGCTCCGGCCAGCCAGATGTAGGACGCATAGGCCAGCGCGTTGACCACCGATCCCAGCACCATCGACCACTCGGCCAGACCGAAGGGTACGATCGGATTGATCCAGTGACCCGACAGTAACGTCATCGGCAGGACGATGATCCCGCCGACGATGGAAATCAGCGCCATCGCCTGTATAGCGTCCATCTGGCCAGTGCCCAGCCGGTCCACGGCGTTCGCCTCGATTGCGTAGAACAACGGCGCGATCAGCGCGATCGGAAGGAAGAAGGCCATGGCCGGATCGGGCAGACTCGATTCGGGCAAGGCGATCAGCGCGACCCCGACCATGCCCAGCGACAGGCCCAACAGCCGCGTCATGCTGAACCGGTCGCTGCCCAGCGCCAAGGCGATCGGAAAGGTCAGCATCGGCGTGGCGGAAATCAGGATCGACATGATCCCCGCAGGCAGGTGCACGATGGAATAATAGAACCCAAAGTTCGGAATGATCGTCCCGACCAACGAAATGGCGACCGCAAATCTAAGCGACTCTCGCGTCAGGATCAGCGGCCTGCCGCGCAGCGCGGTGATCGTGGTCAGCAGCAGCGCGCCCATCACGAATTGCCAGAAAATCAGGCCAAAGGGCTGGTACCCCGTCGCGGTGGCCCATTTCCCCAGCACCTGCGAACTGCCCCAAGAACAGCCCGACCCCAGCAGAACGATGATGAAAAGAGCGCGTTCGTTCAATTCGGCCCCGCCGCCGACAACCGGCCACCTTGCCGGACCTGCTCGACTCGGGTCGCTTTGCCGGTGCGCGGGTCGACCTCGGCGTAGAGTCCGCTGACCGTCGCCTCGCCCATCGCAGGCTCGAACCGGCCCTTGGCCATGCCGGTGATAAAGCGGCGCAGCGGCTCTTCTTTGTGCATGCCGATGACCGAATTATAGTCGCCGCACATGCCGGCATCGGTTTGGTAGGCGGTGCCTCCGGGCAGGATCATCGCGTCGCCGGTCGGAACATGGGTATGCGTGCCCACGACGACAGACGCCCGCCCGTCGCAGAAATGACCCATGCCCATCTTTTCGCTGGTGGCTTCGCAGTGCACGTCGATCAGGCTTGCTTGGACCAGACCGCCCAGCGGGTACTGGCGCATCACCGAGTCGACCGCCGAAAACGGATCGTCAAAAGGCCGCTTCATGAACACTTGCCCCAGCACTTGGGCGACCAGCACTTTTTGGCCGTTGCGGGTGGAAAAGACCCGCGCGCCCTTGCCCGGAGCGACCTTGGAAAAATTCAGGGGCCGGATCACGCGCGGCTCGGACTCGACGAACTGCATCATGTCCTTCTGGTCGAAAGCGTGATCGCCCAGCGTGATGACATCGGCCCCCGCCTCGAGGATCGCCTTTGCGTGTTCACCGCTGAGACCCGCGCCACGCGTCGCGTTTTCGGCGTTCACCACAACAAAGTCGAGCTTCCACGACTCCCGCAGTTTGGGGAGCTTTTCGATCACAGCCGCGCGCCCGCCGCGCCCGACAACATCACCAAGGAACAGGATTTTCATGGCTCACCTCTAGGGCCGCGCGGCGCCGGACGCAAGCGTCAGGCGGGTTCGATGATCCCCGACTCGGTCACGATCAGGTCCAACGGCTGGTCGGTCGGCTCCAGAGGCAGGTCGTCGGCCTCTTGGGCGGAAAAGGCAAAACCGATGGCAAAGGTCGGTCGGCGGCTGCGCAGGCCTTCAAGGGTGCGGTCGTAAAAGCCGCCACCATAGCCCAGACGCCCGCCCGCGCGGGAAAAGGCAACCAGCGGCACGATCAGGATTTCCGGTTCGATCCAGTCGCCTTCTTCGGGGATTTCGGCGCCGAAGCCCCCCATGATCATGCGGCTGTCGGGCTGCCACTGACGGAACAAAAGCGGCTGGCCCGCGGCGATGATGACCGGCACGCCGACGGGGCCGTGGGCGACGGCCTCGGCCATGGCGGGCAGCGGGTCGATTTCGGTGCGCATCGGCATATAGGCGGCCAAGGGCACGCCCCGAAACCCCGCCAGCACTTCGGACAGATGCGCGGCGACGGGGGTTCTGGCCGCCAAAGCCTGCTCGTACGCGGACTTGCGGCGGGCAAAGGCGGCCTTGCGGGCCTCTGCTTTGATCGTTGGTAGATCGGTCACAAGAGAACCACGGCGGCCAGACCAAGGAAGGCAAAGAAGCCGATCACATCGGTGACGGTGGTCACAAAGGCGCCGGACGCCAGTGCGGGGTCGATCCCCGCCTTTTCCAGCAGGACAGGAATGACCGTGCCGGCCAGCCCCGCAACCACAAGGTTGATCACCATCGCAACCGCGATGACGACGCCCAGCATGGGCGTTCCGAACCACGCCCAGCCGATGGCGCCCATCACGATGGCAAAGACGATCCCGTTCAGCAGACCGACCAGCACTTCGCGCCGGATCACGCGCCAGACGTTCGAACCGGTCAGGTCGCGCGTCGCGATGGACCGCACGGCCACGGTCAGCGACTGGGTCCCCGCGTTGCCGCCCATAGAGGCCACGATCGGCATCAGAACGGCCAGCGCGACCAGCCCCGCGATCACATCCTCGAACAGCGAAATCACACCAGAGGCAAGGATCGCCGTCACAAGGTTCACCGCAAGCCACGGAAAGCGCTGCCGCGTGGTATCCAACACGCTGTCGGACAGGCTGCCCTCGCCCACACCGGCCAGACGCAGGATGTCTTCTTCGTGTTCTTCATCCAGAAGCGTCATGGCGTCGTCGATGGTGATCACCCCGACCAGCCGGTCCTCGTTATCCACCACGGGCGCGGAAATCAGGTGATAGTGGTTGAACGCATGGGCCACGTCCGATGCGGGGTCCTCGACATGAAAGGTGCGGAAACTGTCTTCGGTGATGTCTGCCAACAGGGCCGACCGTTTCGACGACAGGATGCGGCCCAAGGTGACATAGCCCACTGGCCTGAACTTCGGGTCGACCATCATGACATGATAGAACTGGTCCGGCAGGTCGATGTCAGAGCGCAGAAAGTCGATCGCATCCCCGACCGTCCAGTGTTCGGGCACGCGGACGACTTCGGACTGCATGTGGCGGCCCGCAGATTCCTCGGGGTAGGCCAGCGCCTGTTCGACAGCAAGGCGGTCGGTCGCCTCGAGCATGTCCAGAACGGCGTCCTGCTGTTCTTCGTCAAGATATTCGACAAGGTCGACAACGTCGTTGGATTCAAGATCGCGCACGACCTCGGCCAGTTCCGAAGGCTCGAGGTTGTCGATGATCTCTTCGCGCAGACCCTCGTCCAGCTCTGACAGGATCTCGCCGTCCATGCCGCCTTTCCAGACGGCCATAAGATCGCGGCGGCTGCCGGCGTCGATCTGTTCGATCAGGTGGGCGATGTCGGCGGGGTGCAGCGGATCAAGAAGCGCATCGACCGCAGAGGCATCTTCGGCCTCGATGGCCTCTAGGACCTCGTCGACAAGCGACTCGGCGACGCCGAACGCTTCTTCGTCTTCTGCCTCTTCGGGCCGATTGTCCAAGAGCTGTTCCGACATTGCGCCCGCCTCCCCTGATATTGCGTGCAACATAGCCGGATTGCCCAGTCCCGCAACCGAGGATTGGCAGGAAGTCGCGTCAGGGCCGGTGGGAAACTGCCTGATTGTTACCGTTGCGAAACATGGAAATCGGGGGCCATGCACGGGACCATGCAGGGGGCCGTGCAGGGGGTCGGAGCGGGGTTTGGAACGGGGTGCGGAACGGTGTCTGGAACGGGGCTCTGGCGCGGCTTGGCGGGCGTCGGTGTCCTGCGGCGGCAGAAACACCTTCTCGTCTTTCCCGATAGTCGCGGCAAGCGGGATGTCCTAGACTTAGCGCCATGACAAAGACACTCCTTCTGGGGCAAACCCTGACCTATTCCGGCAACCCGTTCCTGAACGGTTGGGAGCCGGTAACACACCATCGCCGCCGTGGCGGAGTGCTGATCGACGGCGCCAAAATCGTCGAAGTGGCCGAGGCCGACGCCCTGCGCGCCGCCCACCCCGAGGCCAAGGTCATCGACTATGGAAACCACCTGATCAGCGCGGGTTTTGTCGATGCCCATATGCACTATCCCCAGACCGGCATCATCGCCTCTTGGGGCAAGCAGTTGATCGACTGGCTGAACACCTACACCTTTCCCGAAGAAACCCGCTTTGCCAGCCGCCCCTATGCCGACGAGGTCGCGGGCCGCACTCTGGATCTGGCTCTGGATCACGGGACCACGACGCTGACCAGCTTTTGCACCATCCACCCCGAAAGCGTGGAGGCGTTCTTTGCCGCAGCCCAGACCCGCGGCATGGCCGTGGTCGCGGGCAAGACCTGCATGGACCGCAACGCCCCCGACGGGCTGCGCGACACGGCGCAATCGGCCTATGACGACAGCAAACGGCTGTTGCAGGCGTGGCACGGGCGCGGACGGGCGACCTATGCGATTTCGCCACGGTTCTCGCCCACGTCGACGCCCGACCAACTGGCCGCGCTGGGCGCGCTGTGGGCCGAATTTCCGGACTGCCCGATGCAGACCCATCTGTCCGAGCAACTGCCTGAAATCGCTTGGGTCCGCGACCTGTTCCCTGACGCGCGGGACTATCTGGACACCTACGAAGCCTTTGGATTGCTGGGGACAAAGGGGCTTTATGGCCACGCGATCCACCTGACCGACCGCGAACGCGACCGGTTGGCCGAAGTCGATGCCAGCCTGATCCATTGCCCGACCTCGAATACCTTTATCGGCTCGGGGCTGTTCGACATGACCGGTCTGGCGGGTCGCGGGCTGCGTGTCGGGCTGGCGACCGACACCGGAGGCGGGTCGTCGTTTTCGATGCTCAGGACCATGGCCGCAGCCTATGAGATCGGCCAGTTGCGCGGGGCGGCGATCCATCCGGCCCAGTTGATGTGGCTGGCCACCGAAGGCTCGGCGCGGGCGCTGCATATGTCGGGGCAGATCGGCCATCTGGGCGCGGGCGCGGCGGCGGATATCACCGTGCTGGACCTTGGCTCTACCCCCGCGATCGCCCAGCGCACGTCGCGTGCGGAATCGGTCTGGGACATGGTGTTCCCGACGCTGATGATGGGTGACGACCGCGCGGTCGCCGCAGTCTGGGTCGGCGGGACGAAACTGCGCTGACCCCCGTTCGGGCGCGTCGCTAGCAGCGGCGACCCAACAACAGCACCCATTTGTCGCCAGCGTGGCCCAGCCCGTATTCATTGACGCGAGGGTTCATCGAATTCGCGCGATGGTCGGGCGAATTCATCCAGCCCGAGTGGACAGACGCCTCGGACGGTTGGCCGTAGGCGATGTTTTCGGCCAGCAGGCAATACCGGTAACCGGCAGCGCGGGCGCGGTCGGCATGGCTTTGGCCCTCGGGCGAGCGGTGGTCGAAGTAGCCGCGCGCCGCCATATCCTCGGCATGGGCCTGCGCCGCAGCCTGAAGCGAGCCGTTCAACGCCAAAGGAATCAGCCCAGCCGCCTGCCTGTCCGCGTTCAGAAGCACGCCGTAGCTGTCGACCGTTCCCCCTGCGATGGCCTGAGCAGGACCGGACCCGGGCCCCGGCACGACGATCGGAACGACAATGCAGCCCGCCAAAGCCAAGGGCGCAAGGAGCCTGAAAAGGGTTTTCATGAAATCAATGCCTGAATGAAAAGTGGTTTTGACGGTATGTCGTCATTCCATCAGGGACTTTGCAAGCCTGTTCTGGGTTTCGATCACCCGAGGTAAGTCAATCGTGACCACCCCGCCCGAGGCAACGATCCGCCGCCCCTCGACCAAAAGATCGCGGACAAAGGCCGGACCCGCCAACACCAGAGCCGCAGGGTCCCACGACCCCGCCGAACTCACGCCGGACACATCCCAGAGTGCAATGTCGGCCCGCGCGCCCACTTGGATCCGGCCACATTCAGGACGGCCCAGAACATCCGCTCCGCCCCGCGTGGCAATTTCCAGCGCTTCGCGGGCGCTCATCTTATCCGCGCCGTTCTGCACGCGCTGCAGCAACATCGCCTGACGCGCCTCGGACATCAGGTTGCCCGAGTCATTGCTGGCCGCCCCGTCGACACCCAGCCCGACCCGAACGCCCGCATCCCGCATGGCCCGCACCGGCGCGATACCGGACCCCAGCCGGCAGTTGGAACAGGGGCAATGGGCAACACCGGTGCGCGACCGCGCGAACAGGTCGATTTCTCTGGTGTCCAGCTTGACGCAATGGGCGTGCCACACATCGGGACCGGTCCAGCCCAGATCCTCGGCGTATTGGCCGGGACGGCAGCCAAAGGTTACAAGGCTATAGGCGACGTCTTCGTCATTCTCGGCAAGGTGGGTGTGCAGCATCACGCCCTTGTCGCGCGCTAGGCTTGCCGTGTCGCGCATCAGTTCCCTGCTGACCGAGAACGGCGAACAGGGGGCCAGCCCGACACGCACCATCGCCGAGGGCGCGGGGTCGTGAAATTTATCCACCACCCGCACCATGTCGCGCAGAATGTCGGTTTCCTTTTCGACCAGCGAGTCGGGCGGCAGCCCTCCGGCGCTTTCACCGATGCTCATTGCCCCGCGGGTGGGATGGAACCGCAGACCGATCTCGGAGGCGGCCGCGATGGTGTCGTCCAGCCGGGAGCCGTTGGGAAACAGGTACAGGTGATCAGAGGTCATCGTGCAGCCCGACAGAGCAAGCTCGGCCAACCCGACCTGCGCCGAGGTAAACACTTCATCGGGACCAAAGCGCGACCAGATCGGATAGAGCGTCCGCAGCCAGCCGAAAAGCAGCGCATCCTGCCCGCCCGGAACCGCGCGGGTCAGCGTCTGGTAGAGATGGTGGTGAGTGTTCACCAATCCGGGTGTGACCACGCAGCCGCGCGCGTCCAGCACCTCGGCATTTTCGGCGCTAAGTCCTTTGCCCACAGCGGAAATCTGCCCGCCGCGCAGCAGGATGTCGCCGCAAGGGATTTCGCGGCGATCGTCATCCATGGTCAGGATAACGTCAGCGTTGCGGATCAATATCTCTTTCAAGAGGGGCCCGATCGTCGCGAGAGGTCAGCGCCAGCAATGGTTAACGACAGCCGTCGACCCGCGCAACAGATGTCTCGGGTCGGCCCAAGCCGAGGCAGATCGAACTAGCGCGCCAGCGACGCCCTTAGCAACGCGCAAGCCTCGGCGTGCAGTTCCGGCGTGGCGGCGGCGATGACCCGCCCTCCGTTGTGCGCCGCGCCGCCGTCCCAGCCCGTCACGACTCCGCCTGCGGCCTCGACCACGGCCTGCGGTCCCTGAATGTCATAGGAATTCAGACCCGCCTCGATCACCAGATCCACCTGCCCCGCCGCCAGCAGCGCATAGGCGTAACAGTCCATGCCGTAGCGGGTCAGCCGCGCCGCATGGGCGACTGTGTGGAACGCGCGTGCCTCGGCCTCGGTTCCGACCTCTGGGAATGTGGTCATGACGGTCGCCTCCGACAGGGTCCGCCCGCGCCGAACCGCCAAAGGCGCCGTGCCGGTCGGCCCCGTCACCTCGGCCAGACCGAACCCGCCGCTGAAACGTTCGCCGATATAGGGCTGGTCCACGATGCCGAACAGCGGCCCGTCGTCGTCGCCAACCGCGATCAGCACGCCCCATGTCGGGGTGCCCGAGATATACCCTCGGGTGCCGTCGATCGGGTCCAGAACCCAGACGAGTCCGGTCGAGCCTTCGTGCGCGCCGTATTCCTCTCCGAGGATCGAATCGTGCGGCCGTTCGCTGGCCAAGACCGCGCGCATCGCGCGTTCGGCGGCGCGGTCTGCCTCGGTCACGGGATCGAAATGGTCCGGAGCCGCCGATTTGTCGTCAGCCGACAGGCCGGGTTTACGGAAATGCCGGAGTGTCTCGGGGCGGGCCGCGTCGGCCAGCAAATGAGCCACGCGTAACAGTTCCGCCTTTGTTGCCTTATCCAGAGCTGCAGACATGCTTACCCCCCGCACTCGATAGCTTTGGCGCTACCAAGCCGGGGGGCAAAAGGTCAAGCGATAAGGTCCCGCCGATCAGGCGGCGTCGCTCAGCACGCGGGCCAGATCAAACAGGCGGCGGCGCTGGTTTTCAGGGATCGAGTAGTAAGAGCGCAGAAGTTCCAGCGCTTCCTTGTCCGAGAGGATGTCCGAGGGCATAGCCGTCTGGTCCCCGTCAGAGACGCTGTGGTCGATACCTTCGAAAAAGAACGAAATCGGGACATTCAACACATTGGCGATGTCCCAAAGACGAGACGCGCTGACGCGGTTAAGACCGGTTTCGTATTTCTGGATCTGCTGGAACTTGATCCCGACCTGTTCGGCCAGTTGCTGCTGCGTCGTACCGATCATCCAACGACGATGTCGGATCCTTTTACCCACATGGACGTCAATAGGATGTGCCATATTCATGTTTCCTAATAAATTGCAGCTTGCGCCGCTTTGTTCCTCCGGTTTCAGTTGCCCACGAAAAATGTAGGCAGCCTCAATCTGGCGGTAAGTTAGACACGTCTTGGTTGCGCAGGTCTACCTGACCTTTAGGACAGGATCAGCTTCTCTTAAGTGTAGTCATAAGCAATTATGGTTTACGTCCAAACGCGGGTCCCTAACCCACTAGTATAAGAAAGATGCATGATAACATGGTGTTAAAGGATAAAAATCGCAATCGGGCGTTCCAAGTTTTTGATCATATTAGATCTCCTGAATTATACGAAGGGATAGGCGTAATACCCGCCACGGGCGAGGTGCTTATCCGAATAGAGGCCTGCGGACTGAACTTTGCCGACCTGCTTATGGCTAAGGGCACCTATCAGGACACCCCAAAGACGCCTTTCACGCTAGGAATGGAGGTTTGCGGCGTCGTCGAGGGCTATGGACCGGCCACCGAAGGGCAGAATCAGGGCCTGCCCGCCATCGGCACCCGAGTTGCGGTTTTCGGCGGCAGCGGGGGGCTTGCCGACTTTGGCTGCTTCCCCGCCGAGCGTTGCGTCGAAGTGCCCGACCAGATGCCTTCGACCGAGGCCGCGGGCTTTATGGTGGCCTATGGGACGTCCCATCTGGCCCTCACGCGGCGGGCGCGGCTCAGGGCGGGCGAAACGCTTTTGGTGCTGGGTGCTGCGGGCGGGGTCGGACTGACCGCGGTCGAGATCGGCAAGGCGTTGGGGGCGACCGTGATCGCCGTGGCGCGGGGGCAGGACAAGCTTGCCGTGGCAAAGGCGGCGGGTGCGGACCACCTGATCGACGCCTCCGAGGATCTGGTTGCGCGGGTGCGCGGCTTGGGCGGTGCGGACGTGGTCTATGATCCGGTCGGCGGCGACAGTTTCCTGAACGCCATCCGCTGCGCCAACCGCGAAGCACGGCTGATCACGATCGGATACGCTTCGGGCGACGTGCCGAAGATTCCGGCCAACCACCTCTTGGTTAAGAACATCGACGTGATCGGGTTTTACTGGGGCGGTTATCTGACCTTTGCGCCCAAGGTGCTGACCGACAGTCTGGCCGAGCTTTTCCAGTGGTACGCCCAGGGCCGGATCAAGCCCCACGTCAGCCATGTCCTGCCACTGGACCGCGCAGCCGAAGCGCTAGAGCTTTTGGCCAGCCGGAAATCCACCGGCAAAGTCGTCGTGACGCCCTGAAACGGGGCCGAGTTAACGGATTCGTCATCAGCGGTCGGTTTTGGTTGGAAACCGTCCGTCAGAGCCTTGAAATCGCATCTGGCATTGCCGATATTCTGAGCCAAGGGTCCCGCGCATATCCGCGGTCCGAAAAACAGAACGACCTAGGAGGTTACAATGGCTGATTTTCAGACGGCGCGCGCAACGGTAGGCGCTCGCGCTGCCGCAATTGACGAAGGGCTTCGCGCCCATATGAACAGGGTCTACGGCACGATGTCCGTGGGCATGGTGATTACCGCTGCCGCTGCTTGGGCGATTTCGGGTCTGTCGATGACCGACATGCCGACCCCCTACCAGCTGGGCGCTGACCGTTATCTGACCGACTTCGGCTACGCGATGTATGCGTCGCCCCTGAAGTGGGTCGTGATGTTCCTGCCGCTGGCGATGGTTTTCGCATTCGGTGCGATGATCAACCGCCTGTCCGCTGCCGGCGCGCAGCTGTTCTTCTATACCTTCGCCGCGGCGATGGGCGTGTCGATCAGCTGGATCTTTGCCGTGTTCACCGGTTTCTCGATCGTTCAGGTCTTCCTGATCACCTCGATCGCCTTTGCCGGTCTTTCGCTCTGGGGTTACACCACGAAGAAAGACATTTCCGGCTGGGGTTCGTTCCTGATCATGGGCGTGATCGGTCTGCTGGTGGCGTCGATCGTGAACATCTTCCTCGGCTCGCCGGCGATCATGTTCGCAATTTCGGCTCTGGGCGTTCTGATCTTTGCGGGTCTCACCGCCTATGACACCCAGAACATCAAGAACACCTACCTGGCCCACGCCCATCACGGCGACCAGGAATGGCTGGCGAAGGCCGGGATCATGGGGGCGCTGAACCTCTACCTCGACTTCATCAACATGTTCATGTTCCTGCTGCAGCTGTTCGGCAATCGCGAATAAGCCGCAAGGTTCACCGAAAAACGAAGGGCCGCCCGATTGGGCGGCCCATTTGCTTTGGCGGGCACTGGGGCGATCAGGCAGAGGGCGCGATCAGTGCTGGCGCGATCAGGCAGAGGGCACGATCAGGCACAGGGCGCGATCAGGCGGCCTCTGACGCGGCCTCGAGGGGGCTATGCGCCTCTGCCCTGGCGTCGGCCTCTGCACGGCCCCAGCGAAGCGTGTAGACGTGGCTCTCGGCCCCGTTACGGCGCACCCAAGTGCCCGCCGGCGGGCGGTTGCGCTGATCGGGTTTCGGAGTGTCCAGCGGCAGGCCCACGACGTTCTCTGCCTCGTCCGTCGCGCACCAGCCCCAGCGCGGGTGCCAGTGGATGCGGAACGGGCAGCCCTCCATCCGGTAGGACAGGCAGCCGTAGATGGTGCCGTGGACGGAGAACTCGGAAACCCGGCCGTCGGACAATCTGGTGAAGGTAAAGGTATCGAGGGGCATTGCTGGCTTCCCTTTCTGGCGGGTGCCGCGGTGCCGACAAGAGGGGCCAGAAAAGACAAAGGCCGCGCTCTTGTCGGGCGCGGCCTGTCTGAACTTCGGAGGGGGCGATCTTACTTGATCTTGCCTTCCTTGTATTCGACATGCTTGCGCACGACGGGGTCGTATTTCTTCACGACCATCTTTTCGGTCATGGTTCGTGCGTTTTTCTTGGTCACGTAGAAATGCCCGGTCCCCGCGGTGGAGTTCAGGCGGATCTTGATGGTGGTCGGCTTCGCCATATCTCATCTCTCCTGCATGCGGGCCCATCGGGCTCTGCGCGTAAATCTCGTATGAAGCCCGCCTTTTACCGAGGGCGCGGGCGGAGTCAACCCGCCATTGCGAAGAAAGCGGGCAGAAAAGCGCGGATGGCCTGTAAGCCGGATTTTGTTCCCCGGATTGCTCCGGTTCGATGACCATTCATCTAGGCTGCGTGTTGCCACGCCGCCTCTAGCTGCCAACCCGGGCCTCTCGGGGTCAGGCGTCCCTGCCGGGATATCCATTGCTGGATCACTCCGGCGCGAGGCCCCTATTAGGCATTGCTCCGGGTGGGGCTTGCCGTGCCGCTCCTGTTGCCAGTCGCGCGGTGGGCTCTTACCCCACCGTTTCACCGTGACCACGCATGCGTGGCCGTCTGTTCTCTGTGGCGCTTTCCCTGGGGTTACCCCCGCCGGGCGTTACCCGGCACCCTTGCCTTCCTGGAGTCCGGACTTTCCTCGGACGGCGAACCGCCCGCGGTCATCCGGCCATCCGCGCGACCGTGGATTAGGCTGCGCGGGGGCGGTGGTCAACGGGTTTCTGGGGGCGGTGAGGCCGCTTAGCCGCCCTGACGGTCGGCATAGGCCAGCCGATACGGAGCCGGATCCCATTCGCAGGCAAATCCGTCGCCGTCGGGGTCGATGCCCATCGGGTCACGCTCTGGTCCGCCGCGCGCAAGGAAGGCGCGCTGCGCTTCGTCAGAGGATTCGAAGCTGGCGCAGTTGCGCTCGAACCGGGACTGGCTGAAGAAGATGAACCGCGAATACCACTCCTGCCCTTTTACGTTCGGGGCGTTCAGCGCGTATTCCACGATGTTCGGGCCGGTGTCGCCGGTCCGGACCGGAGCGGCCCCCGGTTCGACCAGAGTGTACTGGGCGGCTTGGGCGGCGCGGCGCTCGGCGTCGGATTCGATCGTTTCGCGGCTGGCGACGGCGTCAAAGTTCTGCTCGTCCGAGATGCCCGCGTTGTTGAACAGCGGCGGCGGTGCGTTGGTCGGCGTGGCTTCGACCCCCGGTGTACGGCCCCCGATTCCCGCAGCGGCAAGGTCGGTCGTCGACACAGCGCCCGGGTTCGTCGCGTTCAGCGGCATGCTGTTGACCTGCGCCGGAGGCACAAAGCTGCCCGTCGCGGCGCCGTTCTCGGCGTATTGATCATAGCTGCCGAAACCCACGCCAGCGCCGCTGTCGGGGATGCTCGGGGCACATGCTGCGACCGCCACCATAAGAGGGGCCAGTCCGAAAAGTCTGATCACTGCTACACCTGCACGAAACGGTTTCTTGGCGCGCCTCTTACCACCACTTGGAAGGCTTGGCCACAAAACCTGCCGCACGTTCCAGTGAGTAGGCGATATTCAGCAGATCGCCTTCTTCCCACGGGCGCCCGATCAGCTGCAGACCCAGCGGCAACCCGTTGGCGCCCAGACCGGCGGGAACCGCAATCCCCGGCAGGCCGGCAAGGTTCACAGTCACGGTGAACACGTCGTTCAGGTACATCTGGATCGGATCGGCCTCTGCCATTTCGCCCAGACCAAAGGCCGACGACGGGGTGGCGGGCGTCAGGATCGCGTCGACACCGGCCTCGAACGCCAGATCGAAGTCACGCTTGATCAGCGCGCGGACGCGGCGGGCGCGGTTATAGTAGGCGTCGTAGAACCCCGCCGAGAGAACATAGGTCCCCACCATGACGCGGCGCTGGACCTCGGGGCCGAAGCCTTCGGCGCGGGTCTTTTCGTACATCTCGGTGATGCCGTCGCCCTGCGCCAGTTTCGCGCGGTGGCCAAAGCGGACACCGTCATAACGGGCAAGGTTGGACGAGGCTTCGGCAGGGGCGATCACGTAATAGGCGGGAAGCGCGTATTTCGTGTGCGGCAGGCTGATATCGACGATCTTTGCGCCTGCGTCCTTCAGCATGGCGGTCCCGTCGGCCCAGAGCTTTTCGATCTCTTGGGGCATGCCGTCCATGCGGTATTCTTTGGGGATGCCGATGGTCTTGCCCTTGATGTCGCCGGTCAGCGCGGCTTCGAAATCGGGCACCGGAAGCGCGGCCGAGGTCGAGTCCTTAACATCGTGGCTGCACATGGACTGCAGCATGATCGCGGCGTCGCGCACGTCCTTGGTCATCGGGCCTGCCTGATCCAGCGACGACGCAAAAGCCACAATACCCCAGCGCGAGCAGCGCCCGTAGGTCGGCTTGATCCCCGTGATGCCGGTGAACGCGGCGGGCTGGCGGATCGAACCGCCGGTATCGGTGCCGGTCGCGCCAAGGCAAAGATCGGCGGCCACGGCAGCGGCAGAGCCACCCGACGAGCCGCCCGGCGTCAGCATCCGGTCGTCGATTTTCCACGGGTTGACCGCGTCGCCGTAGACGCTGGTTTCGTTGGACGAGCCCATGGCGAATTCGTCCATGTTCAGCTTGCCCAGCATAACAGCGCCATCGGCGAACAGGTTCGCGGAAACGGTGCTTTCGTATTCGGGGCGGAACCCTTTCAGGATACCGCTGGCGGCTTGGCTCGGGACGCCCTTGGTGCAGAACAGGTCCTTGATCCCCAGCGGGATGCCGTTCAGCGCGGGGGCATCGGCGCCACGGCGGGCGTCTGCCGCGCGGGCTTGGTCCAGTGCGATTTCGGGCGTCTTGTGGACAAAGGCGTTCAGCGCGTCGGCGGCGTCGATGGCCGACAGGCAGGCCTGCGTCAGTTCGACCGAGGTCAGGTCACCCTTGCGCAGCGCGTCGCGGGCTTCGGCGATTTTCAGTTTGGTCAGATCGGACATTATTCAACCACCTTCGGCACTGCGAAAAAGCCTTCGCGCGCGTCGGGCGCGTTCTTCAGCACGGCGGCCTGCTGGTCGCCGTCGGTCACCACATCGTCACGGCGAAACAGCCGCATCGGCTCGACCGAGGTCATCGGCTCGATGCCATCGACATCGACTTCGTTCAGTTGCTCGATAAAGCCGAGGATGGCGCTGAATTCCTGCGCAAGACCCGGCAGGCGGTCTTTTTCGACCTTGATACGGGCCAGTTTCGCCACGCGGCGTGCGGTTTCGATGTCGATCGACATGAAGGTCTCCGTTTCCTTTGTCGGCTTCGCCTTTACCCTTGCCGCCCCTTCGCTGCAAGCACATGCCGCCTGTAGACGCCGATCATGGTGCCCAACATGACCGCATTCAGCAGATGCCACGCAAAGTGGGTGCCCAGCGGCCAGCCTTCGCACAGCGACTGGTCAAGGCTGCGGAACACCAGCGACAGCGTCAGGATGCCCGCCCCCGCCAGAAAGCCCCGCACCGTCGCGCGTCCCAGCGACGAACCCAGCGCCACCGCGTAGATCACCAGCAGCGCCGGCACCGACCAATAGGGCCCCGAAACCTCGAGGAACGGAACCCGCGAAACCGCCACCGTCACCAGCCCCGCAAAGGGAAAGAACAGCGCGGTCGCAGGCACGGCCAGCCACCACGACAGCCGCAGCATGCGAAAATTGACCAGATACAGATAGGTCAGGATGAACAGGGCAATCGGCAGCACGTCGGCCATCCCCGCCCATCGTGTTGCAAAGGTATGAAACAGCCCCGAGCCGACACCGATCATGAACAGGATCGCCGAAAGGACCCGCGCGCCAGCCACATCCCGCGACCGGCTCCACATCAGCACCGCGACCGCAACAAAGGCAAGGTTGGTCACCGCATTCACCGGTTCGGCCCAGAACTCTGGCCCCAGCCTCTCGCAATAGCCGTCTACTTGCTCTGTCCAACCCATTTGCCAACCCTGCGTAACCCGTTACATTCCGCCCAAACACATAGGGAGTATTTCATGAAAATCACATGGCTGGGTCACGCAAGTTTCCGGATCGAGATCGCGGACTGTGTCTTGCTGGTCGACCCATGGATGGGTGGAAACCCCGTTTTCCCCGATACCGCGCGCGACGACGCCATTGCAGGGGCGACCCATATCCTGCTGACCCATGGGCACGGGGACCATTCCTCGGAATCGATAAGCTTGGCGCAGGACCTGAATATTCCCGTCGTCGGCATTTATGACCTGATGTCGTGGTGGGAAGAAAAACATCACATCCAGACCATCGGCTTCAACAAAGGCGGCACCGTCGATCTGTCCGCCGAGGTCCGCGTGACGATGACCAACGCGGTCCATTCGTCGTCGGTCGAAGGCCCCGACGGCCCGCAATACGTCGGCGCGGAAGCCGGTTTCGTCATCCACGGCGAAGATCACAGGATCTATGTCAGCGGCGACACCGATGTGATGGCCGATATGGCGATCATCGGCGAACGCTATAATCCCGACATCGGCATCCTTTGCGCGGGCGGCCATTTCACCATGGATATGGAAGGCGCCGCATGGGCCGCACAGAAGTATTTCAATTTCAAAACGGTGATCCCCTGCCATTACAAGACCTTCCCGCTGCTGGCGCAATCCGCCGAAGCCTTGGTCAAGGGCCTTCCGGGCGTGGATGTGCGCACACCCGGCGTTATGGAAACGCTTGAATTCTAATGAAAATCACCGCGGCGGGACGGGTTAGCCGATCCGCCGCAGAACCAACAGGAACCGCCCGCCCAGCGTGAAGGCGGCCATGCCCAGACCCACGGTCAGACCCAGCCACAGTCCCGCCTCGCCCAGCCCAAGGGTGAAGGCAAGCAGATAGGACACCGGCATCCCGATCAGCCAGTAGCTCACGCTTGCCAGCCACATCGGCACGGTCGTGTCCTGCACCCCGCGCAACAGCGCCAAGGCGTTGATCTGGGTGCTGTCCACGAACTGGAACAACGCGGCCAACAGGACCAGCTTTACACCCACCTCAAGGATCTGGTCCCGCGCCGGATCGGTCGGGTCGATAAAGGCGGACACCAGCGCTTCGGGTATCGACACCATCAACAGCACAGCCGCGATACCAAAGGTAAAGGCAATCGCCATGGCCGCCTTGGAAATCGCCCAGATCTCTGCCCTGTCCTTGCGCCCATAGGCCCCGCCCGCGCGGATGGTGGCGGCTTGGCTCATGCCCACATGGAACATGAACAACAGCGCCGTGATTTGTAGCGCGATCCCGTGCGCGGCCAGCTCGACCTCGCCGATCCAGCCCATCATCACCGCGCTTGCAGAGAAAAGCCCGCCTTCCGCCAGCGAGGTCAGGCCAATCGGCAGACCCAGCCGGAACACCAGCCCGAACGCAGGCCAATCCGCGCGCCAGAACCGCTGGAACAGGTGGTACTGTGGCAGCTTTGCCTGCGCATAGATCGCCAGCACCAACAGCGTGAAAAACTGGATGATGACCGATGCGATGGCCGCCCCGCGGATACCCAACTCGGGCGCGCCCCAGTTCCCGAAAATCAGCGCATAGTTGACGCACGCGTTCAGCACGACGCCGCCCAGAGTCACCCACAGCAGCACCGCCGTAAGATGCAACGCGGCAAGGTAGGACCGCAGCACCACGGTCTGCAGCGCCGGCAAAAAGCCCAGCATCGCGATCCGCAGGTATTTTTCGCCCTCGGCCGCCACTTCGGGCGTCTGGCCCAGCCAGATCAGCAGCTCATAGCTCCACCACAGCGGCGGCATGGACAACAGCGCGAACAGGATGCTCAGCCACATCCCCATCCGCGTCACGCGCCGCGCCCGAATTTCATCGCCGGTCGAGCCCGCCTCGGCCACCATCGGCATCACCGCCGTGCCGAAACCCGCCCCAATGATAAAGATGATGAACCACAAAGACGTCGCGATGGTCGCGGCGGCAAGGCTCAGGACGCTATACCACCCCAACATCAGAGTGTCGGTCATGTGGATCGCGAAACCGGCGACAGCCGTGCCCACCAGCGGCAGGCCCAGACCGAAAAGCGATTTCGACTGAGTGCGGAATTGTAGATTTTGGGTTGTCATCGAAAACTCTTACTCTCGGCGGACGGGTAGGTCCAGCCTCCTTCACCCGCCGCGAAAACGGGTGACTTTAGCCGCCCTTCTGGGCAGTCTTGGCCCATGGGCTGCGGCCAACAAAACCGGGGAACGCAATGCGACTGAAAGACAAGACCGCAATCGTGACCGGCGC
>JALQXR010000331.1 GCA_023263105.1 Marivivens sp.
GCCTGCGTTCCTACGGTAAGGCTGGGGCCATGCGCTGGCGCGGTGTTCGCCCGACGGTTCGTGGGGTTGCCATGAACCCGGTGGATCACCCCCATGGCGGTGGTGAGGGCCGGACTTCCGGTGGCCGTCACCCGGTTTCGCCTTGGGGTATGCCCACTAAGGGTCATAAGACGCGCAGCAACAAGCGCACCGACAAAATGATTGTGCGCCGCCGGCGCGCGCGCAAGTAGCGCCTGAGCGATAGGAGAACAGCGTGCCTCGTTCACTCCACAAAGGACCCTTTGTCGATCTGCACCTCGTCAAGAAGGTGGAGAAGGCAGTCGAAAGCAACGATAAGCGACCGATTAAGACCTGGTCGCGGCGCTCCATGGTGCTGCCTGAGATGGTCGGGCTGACGATTGCAGTGCATAACGGTAAGCAGCATGTGCCCGTGCTCATCAACGAAGAGATGGTCGGTCACAAGCTCGGAGAATTCGCCCTGACGCGGACCTTCCGGGGCCACGTCGCCGACAAAAAGTCGCGCCGTTAACGGGCTGGTCGAGGAAAAGACGATGGAAGTCTCTGCAACAGCAAAGCGTATTCGGATGTCGGCGCAGAAGGTGCGCCTGGTCGCAGATCAGATTCGCGGCCTTGGGGTGGCTCAGGCCCTCGATGTCCTGAATTTCAGCACGAAAGCCGCATCGACCCCCGTCCGTAAGGCGCTCGAGTCGGCAATCGCGAACGCCGAGCACAACGACGGCGCAGACGTCGACGAGCTTCGGGTGGCGAAGATTTTTGTGAATGAGGGGATGACCCTCAAGCGGATCAAGCCGCGGGCCAAGGGCCGGGCCGATCGCATCTTTAAGCGCACCTGCCACATTACCGTGGCGGTATCGGACGACTAAGACGTCGTCCTCAAAGCGATAGCTGGGAGAAGGACCACATGGGTCAGAAAGTAAACCCCGTCGGCTTTAGGCTTGGCATCGTTCGCGACCACAACTCGGTGTGGTACGCGGACAGCCGGAGCTACGCGGATAAGCTGCACAATGATCTTGAGGAGCGTGACTTCCTGCGGGAGCGGCTGGCGAGCGCGTCCGTGAGCAAGATTCACATCGAGCGCCCGGCGGAAACCGCCCGCGTGACCATTCACACCGCCCGCCCGGGCATTGTGATCGGCAAGAAGGGCGAAGACGTTGAGCGTCTTCGCGCTGACGTATCTCGACTGATGGGTGTGCCCGTGCACATCAACATCGAAGAGATCCGTAAGCCCGAGCTTGACGCTTACCTGGCAGCGCAGAACGTGGCGCAGCAGCTCGAGCGTCGGGTTCAGTTCCGTCGCGCCATGCGCCGGGTGCTCCAGAACGCCATGCGCCTCGGGGCCCAGGGTATGCGGATCCGCGTGGCCGGTCGCCTGGGCGGCGCGGACATTGCCCGGTCCGAAACCTACCGGGAAGGTCGGGTGCCGCTTCATACCCTGCGCGCCGACATCGATTACGCCACGGCCGAAGCCAACACGACCTACGGCGTTATTGGCGTGAAGGTGTGGATCTTCAAGGGTGAAATCATTGGGTCGCGGGAAGAGTC
>JALQXR010000332.1 GCA_023263105.1 Marivivens sp.
CCTTTGACAGCTTCAGACCCAGTTTGCCGCCGGGATGGAAGCTGCGGAAATGCTCGACCGTGAACCCGCGCTGCTCCATCAGAGCCACCGCGATTGCGTCGCCCAGAGCCAGCGTCATGGTGGTCGAGGTCGTGGGCGCCATGCCGATCGAACACGCCTCTTCGGCGTCGGGAATGATCAACTTGTAAGTGCTTGCCTGCGCCAACGGGCTGGACGGAACCGCGGTGATACCCGCGACCGCGATTTCGAACCGCTTGCAGTAGTTCAGCAGGTCAGCCAGTTCGGGCGTCTGGCCAGAGCGCGAAATCACGATGCACACGTCACCCGGGACGATCATTCCCAGATCACCGTGGCTGGCTTCGGTCGCGTGTACGAAAAACGCCGGCGTACCGGTGCTGGCGAGCGTTGCCGCGATCTTGCGACCGATATGGGCGGACTTGCCCACGCCAGAGATAATCAGCCGTCCCTTGGAGCCGGCGACCGCCATAACGAAGGGCGCAAAGTCAGCGGGCAAACTGTCGGACAGGGCGCGGAGTCCCTGCATCTCAAGATCCAACACGCGTCGTGCCGTGGCTTCGGGGGTCGTCGTCGGGATCGTCATTTTGGGCCCTTTCCCGCGCAAGGAGGCAGTCCGGCGCCGGTTCGTGATACAAAGATAAGCGCCTTGGCGCGCCTCCGGTCCAGCCAAAGCAGGTCTGTGATCACGTTTAGCGGCAACCACCGCTGGTCTGCAAGCGCGTCGCCTAGTCCACGGTTCTTTGCGCGACCTGCTGGCCCGAGGTCAGGCTGGGCGAGGGATAAAGCACGACCTGATCGCCTTCGGTTACGCCGGCGACCACCTCGGTCAACAGACCGTCGCTTTGGCCGATGGTGACCGGCACTTGCGACGCCAGGCCTTCGACGACGCGGAACAGGGCCGGACCGTCGGGGGTGGCGAAAAGCGCACTGGCGGGAACCAGCAGCGCATCGGGGTTTTCCCATGTGATGATCCGCGCCTCTAGCCGGTACCCGTGGCCCAGCCCCTGACGGTCATCGGCAGGGCTCAGGAATTTGACGATCACGCCGACGCGCTGTTCTTCGACGCCCAGCGCGGACATTTTGGTGACGCCGACGGGATCGACGCGGGCGACTTCGCCTTCGAGCGTGGTGCCTCCGCCCCAGTCCTGAAGCAGAACGCGCGCCCCGCGCTGGACCTGCACGGCGTCCGACGACAACAGGTCGACGACCACCTCGAGCCCGCCATCGATGTCGCCGATTTCCATCACCGGCGCACCGGCGGGCAGGACGGTTTCGCTTTCCTGCAGGATGCGCAGGATCCGGCCCGAGGCAGGCGCGTGGAGCGGGATCGCGTCCGCGTCGGACCGGCCAATAACAGAGGCAAGCGCCGGATCGTCGAACCCGATCAGCTGCGCCCGAGCGGTGGTCAGATCGGCCTGCCGCATGGCAATCGCGGCGCGGGCCGTGTCCAGCGCGGCCGTCGCCGAGCGCGCGTTGCTTTCGGCCCGCTCCAGCGCGGCGCGGCTGGAGATCCCGCTGTTGGCCAACGTGCGGGT
>JALQXR010000333.1 GCA_023263105.1 Marivivens sp.
TCTGCCCGAAGCAAAGGCGCGTGGCTACAAACCGGGGCGGTTTTCGTTCAACGTCAAAGGCGGCCGCTGCGAGGCCTGCCAAGGCGACGGTGTGATCAAGATCGAGATGCACTTCCTGCCCGACGTCTACGTCACTTGCGAAACCTGCAAGGGCAAGCGCTACAACCGCGAAACGCTAGAGATCAAGTTCAAGGGCAAGTCGATTGCCGATGTGCTGGATATGACGGTTGAGGACGCGCAGGAGTTCTTCCGCGCCGTGCCCACCATTCGTGAAAAGATGGACGCTCTGGTTCGCGTGGGGCTGGGCTATATCAAGGTCGGCCAGCAGGCCACGACGCTTTCGGGCGGCGAGGCACAGCGCGTGAAGCTGTCAAAGGAACTGGCCAAGCGGTCGACAGGCCGGACGCTGTATATTCTGGATGAACCGACGACGGGTCTGCACTTTGACGATGTGCGCAAGCTGTTGGAAGTGCTGCACGAATTGGTTGATCAGGGCAATACGGTCGTGGTGATCGAACATAACCTCGACGTGGTAAAGACCGCCGACTGGATCGTCGACATCGGCCCCGAGGGCGGTGACGGCGGCGGCATGGTGGTCGCCACCGGCACGCCCGAAGACGTGGTAAAGGTCGAAGGGAGCCACACCGGAAAGTATCTGGCCGTCCTGTTGGATCCCAAATCGCGGGTGGCGGCCGAGTAGGGGGGCTCTGCCCCTCTGGCCCCTGCGGGTCCATTCACCCCGGGATATTTTCGGCACAAAGGCAGGGGGGCGTTAACCGCCAGAGCCCAGCAGGATCGCGTAGCCGAGCGGCGGAATGGTCGGCTCTGCCCCAAGTGACGCGCGGCCCGCGGCGACTGTCCAGGAGCCGTCCGGAAGGGTGGGCAAGGTGGCGTCTGTCGTGCCTCGGTTCACGATGAGGATCGCGTTGTCCCGCCGGAGCATCAGGAGGTCACCGGCGTCGCTAAGTGTTTCGACCGAACCCATCCGCATCGAAGGCTCGGCGTGGCGCAGGGCGATCAGGGTGCGCAGGTCCGACGCAATCGGGCTGTCGGTCGCGGTCCAGTCCATGTCCTCTCGGTTATCGGGCCACGGGCCGCCCTGCCTGCCCAGTTCTTCGCCCCAAGCGATGACCGGAGGGCCCTCGGCAAACATCAGGAGCGCGAAGGCAAGCCGCAGTTTGTCGGTGTCGCCGCGCAGCATCGCCAGAAGGGTCGGCATATCGTGGTTCGACAGGAACGGGGCGAGGGTATGGCCCGCGGGCGCATCGTGGCGACCGCTGAACTGTCGGGCGTAGCGGGCGGTGTTGTTGATGCTCAACAGAAAGTTCAACGTATTGGTCCGGAACGAGAAATCAAAGATCGCATCGACCGTGTCGTCCGCAAACGGCGTGCGGGCTGCGTATTTGTCTCCGTCCCATATTTCACCCAGCAGGAAGAAATCGTCCCCCAGCCTGCGGCGGGTTTCGGCCCTGTGGGCCGCCCAGAAATCGGGCTCCACGTGTTTGAAGGTGTCCAGCCGGAAGCCGTCGATGCCGGTACGTTCGG
>JALQXR010000334.1 GCA_023263105.1 Marivivens sp.
AATGTCGTCGCCGCTCAGCTCTGCCAAGGTCAGCTCGCGAAGCCGAACGACCGCAAACCGTCAAGGATGAACTGCACCGCCAGCGCGGCCAACAGCATCCCAAGGATACGGGTTACGACGTTGATCCCGACCTTGCCCAAGACCCGTTCGATCATCGGAGCGGAAAGGAACGTCAGCAGGACAATCAACAGGTTGACCGCAAGAACCCCCGCGATCGCCGCAAAGTCGGCGCCTCCGTCGGCCTGTCCGGCCAAGAGGATGATGGTGGTGATCGTTCCCGGTCCGACGATCAGCGGGATGGCCAGCGGGAAAACCGACGGATCGTCGTGATGTTCCTGACCGCCTTCATCCGCGTTGGTCTGCCGCCGCTGTTGCCGCCGTTGGAACAACATGTCCAGCGCGGTCAGAAACAACAGCACACCCCCCGCGATACGGAAGGCGGGCATCGAGATTCCGATGAACCCCAGAACCGTTTCCCCCAGAAACAGGAACACCAGCATGAGGATACCGGCGGTCAGGCAGGCCCGCACCGCGATCCGCCGCCGCTGGGCCGCGTTCAGCCCCTGCGTCAACGCAATATAAAGCGGCGCCAGAGCGGGGGCGTCGATGATGATGAACAGCGTTGTAAAGGCCGTGATGAGGCTGGCAAGATCGGTCATGGGCTCACTTTGTCATGTCGGGCGGTGCTGGGCTAGCGGTTTTCGGCGCGTTACGGCGCCTCGGCGGCCTCTAGCTTTTCAAGCGCCACCATCCACAAAGATTCGGCCCGCTGCAGCCCGTCCATGACTTCCGCGTATTTGCGGTTCCATGTCTCTAGCTCTCCGATCCGGCCGTCTTCGTACAATTCCGGATCGGCGAGTTTCGTGGCAAGTTTGTCCCGCATCGCGTTGATTTTATTGAAGCGTTCTTCGCATTTGCGGGCTTCGGACCGAAGCGCGAGGATTTCGTCGCGGCTGGCGCGTTTCTTTTCGACCTTGGGCGCGGCGGGCTTGTCGTCAGGGGCATCGGCGCCAAGCAGCATGGCCCGATAGGAATTCAGATCCTCGTCATAGGGGCGCACTTGCCCGTCTTTGACCAGCCAGAGCCGGTCGGCCACCATCGACAAGAGGTGCATGTCGTGGCTGACAAGGATGACCGCGCCGGAATAGTCGTTCAGCGCCTCCATCAGCGCTTCGCGGCTTTCGATGTCGAGGTGGTTGGTCGGTTCGTCAAGGATCAGCAGATGCGGCGCGTCCAGCGTGGCCAGCAGCAGCGACAACCGCGCCTTTTGACCGCCGGACAAGCGCCCGACTTCGGTTTCGGCCTGCGCCGCGCCCAAGCCGAAGCCGGCCAGCCGCGCCCGCAGCTTTGATTGATGCTCGGACGAGCGCATCCGCTGCAAGTGCTGGAGCGGGGTTTCCTCGACCCGCAATTCGTCCACCTGATGCTGCGCGAAAAAGCCGATCCGCAGTTTGGACGAGGCGGTCAATTGCCCCTTCATCACATCAAGTCTGCCGGACAGCATCTTGGAAAGGGTGGATTTTCCTTCGCCGTT
>JALQXR010000335.1 GCA_023263105.1 Marivivens sp.
CTATGTCCCCTCGCCCCAGCAGTTCATCTATTTCCAAGGGGGCGGCTTCGACCTGTCGTTCCTGTCCTTTCTCGAGGTCGACACCGAAGGCAATGTCAACGTCTCGAAGCTGGGCAAAAAGCCTTACCTGACAGCGGGTTGCGGGGGGTTTGTCGACATCACTGCCGGTGCGAAAAAGATCGTCTTTTCCGGCTGGTTCGAAGCCGGTGCCGAGGTCGAGTTGACTGCGTCCGGCATCCGGATCGCGAAACCGGGCCGGTTTACAAAGATGGTCGACGCGGTCGAACATGTGACCTTTTCGGGGGTGCGGGCGCGCGAACTGGGACAAGAGGTGCTTTATGTCACCGAGCGATGCGTGATGCGGCTGACCGACGACGGGTTGGTCGCGACCGAGATCATGCCCGGCATCGACCCTGACCGCGATATCGTCGCGGCGTCGGGCGGGCGGGTGCGCGTGGCGCCGGATGCGGTGCCGATGCCGCTGTCCCTGCTGGCCGAGGGCCCGATGGAGTGGGGCCAATGAGCGATGTCCACCTGATCCTGCATGGCGCCTATGCCGAACTCCGGTTGGACAACCCTGCCCGCATGAACGCGCTGACCGTTCGCATGTTGGACCAGCTAGAGACACATCTAAAGGCTCTGGACGCCGACCGGACTGTCCGCGCGGTGATACTGACCGCCGAAGGGGATCGCGCGTTTTGCACAGGGGCCGATATCAACGGCTGGGGCGACCTTGGGCCCGCCGAATTCGCCCGTCACTGGGTTCGCGACGGGCACCGGATCTTTGACCGGCTGGCACGTCTGTCGAAGCCCACGATTGCGGTGCTGAACGGACATGCCTTCGGTGGCGGGCTGGAACTGGCGGCGGCCTGCGACATCCGTGTGATGGCTCCGACTGCCGCTCTGGCCCTGCCGGAAGCCGGTATCGGCATCGTTCCGGGATGGTCCGGCACGCAGCGGCTGGCCCGGTTGATGCCCGAACCCATCGTCAAAGAGATGGCGCTGTTCGGACATCGGATCAAAGCAGATCGCGCCCTTGCCTGTGGCTTTGTCGCGGTGGTGGACGCCGACCCGCGCGCGGCCGCGCTGACCCTGATCGAGCGCGCGACCGGACTATCCCCCCGCGCGGTCGAAGTCGCCAAGTCGATGATCCATGCCGCAGTCGGTGAAGACCGCGCCGCAATGGTCGAAGCCCTTGGAAGCGCAGCGATTTCCGCCTCGGACGACCGGCAGGAAGGCGTCGCGGCCTTTCGCGAAAAACGTCGCCCAGATTTCAACGGAGAATAGGTGAGGCCCCAGGTGTTCGACGCGGATGTCATCATTATCGGCTCTGGCATGGGTGGCGCGACGATGGCTGCGGGACTCGCCGCGACGGGGCGGCGGATATTGATGTTGGAGCGCGGAGACTACCTGCGCCCCTCATCCCGCGACCGCGACGAACGGGCGATCTTTGCCGACGGGCATTACCGACCGAAAGAGGACTGGCTGGACGGCTCCGGTCGCCCCTTCAATCCGGGCAACTATGCCTATGTC
>JALQXR010000336.1 GCA_023263105.1 Marivivens sp.
GCGGGTGGGGGCTGTGCGCGGGGAATGGCAGGTCCGACCATGGCCACGAGAGCTGCTCGGGGGCAGGCAGCCGCGTGGGCCTGTCAGCAGGAGCGGCGGAGTCCGTGGCGATGGGCGGACGGGTGTGGTGGCAAGGCGCGAGCCATCACGATCCGGGTGGGGGGTGAGCCTAGCTCACTCCGGGCTGAGTTGGGGTCGATTGACAAGGCCTTGGAGCTGGCGCCGGTGGACAAAGATCTCTGTGTGCTCACTGACTCACTGAGCGCTATCCACCTGCTGTGTCGGTGGCTTCGTCGCAGCCTTTTCACTCCGTACGTGAGTAGCGTCCGGTGTCCGGATATCGTGCAGTCGGTGTTGGGCAACCTAGGGCGACGCTCGAGGGGCACAGCAAACACGACGCTCATGAAGGTTCGCGCGCATTCCACGTGCGAGCTCAACGGGGCGGCGGATAGGCTGGCGGGGGACCACCGGCGCCTACGAGAGGCTGAAGAGGTCTTTAGGGACGCACCGCGAGGGCTCCGCTATGCACATTGGGCGGTAGACGATGAAGAGAAGGGGTGCGTCGAATCGGATGCGTCTCTTGTGGAGAATCTTCGCACGTTTCCGGGCTCCCGCGCTACCCGTGACCAGTGGGATTCCAGGGAGCGTGCGCGCATCATGCGAGAGGCTCTGCTCGTCCCCAACTGTACCAGCACCTTTCTGGCGCGGACTGGGGAGTCCCGCGACATGTTAGGCGCCGCGTTCTGCGAGGTGTTGTACTGCCACGTGCGCACGGTACTGCAGAGACGGGTATTTTTTAATGGGTCTATAAAGGACTACATAAAGTGGCAGAATGATAACGGAGGGCTACCCTCCGTCATCATTAACTCTCTTAGGATCGCTAGCTCCTCGGCTCTCACTGCCCTTGGTGGGGCTCTCTATGGTCTGTTCCGTGTTGTCCCGGCATGGTCGCCTACGGACTCTGACTTCACCGTCTAGGTCGCTATGCTTGCGCTTCGAACCCCCTCCCCACAGCCCTCTCATCCGCGTGTTGTCATCGAGAACTACTGTAGCTCTCATCTCTACCTCCCCCCCCCCCCCCTTGCCCTCCGCAACTACCCTCCCCCTTCTTATCACCCACTCATCTAAACTATACATCGTCGATGAGGTCGCCTGCTTCTTCAAAGCCCGCTCACGAGCATCTCCCCTTGGACGCCTACTTGTCATCGAAGAGTTGAGCTCCGCAATATTTACATCTCCTTCGTCGATCGCTACACGTCGGCGCTTGACACCTTTCGCATCACCTCCGGTCAATGCCAACGAAATGACTAGATGCCCCGTCCCTTGTCTGCCGTCCGCTCCCCTTGCATCCCCCGCAGTACCCGCGCCCCCCTGCCCGTCTCCTCCATCTGGCCCTCCCCGCTCGCCCTCCCCAATCACATTGTCCCCGCCCCCTCCCGTCGCCTCCGACAAAATGTCGAGACGTCCCCCCACTCGACCACCACCGTGACCCGCTCCCCTCGCGCCCTCCGCTCCACCCCCAAC
>JALQXR010000337.1 GCA_023263105.1 Marivivens sp.
TATTGCCGCAGTAATGGTCGTTGTTGCGAATATGGGTGCGGATGCCTCGGTCGCGCAGAAAGGTGACCAGATCACCCGAGTCCATCCCGTCCAGCGTCAAGGACACCACGCCTTCGCGCCCGTCGACCGCGTCGCCGCCGATCAGGCCGACACCGGGCATTTCGGCCAGACCGCGCGCGTTGCCGGAGCCGTGCAGCATCGCCTGCATCAGGCCCGCTTCGTGGTCGTGGATCGCGCCTGCGGCGGCTTCGACACGGGCACGCCGGTCGGCGCTGTCGCTGAAATGACCGCCCAGCCAATCAAGGTAATCGACCACATCGGTGAACGTCGCATAGGCGCCCGCGTCGCGCGTTCCCAGTTCCCAGTTCGTTTCGGCCCCGCCGACGATCTGCTCTTTCTTCCCTGCGGTCAGCCGGTCCGAGGCCCAGCCGAACCCATATCCGTGACGCGAAAACACCTTGTACGGCGACACCGCATAACCGTCCGCGCCGATCGCGGCGCAATCGACCGAGCCGTGGCTCGCGTGCTGGATGCCGTCCACGATGATCAGACAGTCCGGCGCCGTGGCGCGGATGAGCTTTGCAACGGCGACGACATCGACCGCCATACCCGTCACGGGCGAGGTCGCGACAATCGTCGCCACGCGGGTGTCGGCCCTGACCGCTGCGGCATAGGCCTCTGCCGTCACCGTGCCGGTCGCATCGTCGTGCGCGACCAGGATATGCGGACGGCCCGTGACCTCGGCCCAGCGCGTCATCGCACTGCGCGAAGCAGGATGTTCCAGCGTCGACCCCAACAGAGTTCCGCCCTCGGCCGCGCCAAGGCAGGCGGTGCGGATCAGACGGAACAGAACCTCGGTTCCGCTTTCTCCGACGAAGATTTCGCCGCCCGGCGCGTTCAGGAACAGCCGCATATCCGCACGGCCCTTGGCAATCGCCGCCATCAGCGCCTTGGACGCCGCATTGTCGCGGCCCTGATTGTCCGGATAGCCCGCGTAGGCGGCTGAGGTTTCGATCACCGACTTTAGCCGCAGCGCCCCGCCGGCATTCTCAAAGAACACCCTCGGCCCTTCGAACGGGCAGATCTCCACATGAGCGAAACGGGACCGGATTTCGTCGATCAGCCCGGGTTGGGTTGCGAACATGGAGATGCCTTTCTGCCTGTCGGACTGTTGGCGATCCCGCGAGGACTCGAACCCCGAACCTGCTGATTAGAAGTCAGCTGCTCTATCCTGTTGAGCTACGGGACCGCAAACCGTCTGCAGAGCACAAGTTTGCCCCGCCTTGCAGGTTCTAGGCGGCAAAGCCACGCGGGGAAAGAGGCAATTTCGACCATTCCGCAAGCCATCAAAAGAAACCTTGCGGGACGACACTCGGGCGGAAAATTTCCTTTCCGGTCAATCGGCTTGCCAAGCTGCGACAAATATTCGGGACGGCGTCCCGTCTGAAAGCTGCGCGACCTTGTGCTTGCGGCGGTCTCTTCGGCCCAGGTTCTTGGCGGCGATGAAACCGGTCCCCTAGGCT
>JALQXR010000338.1 GCA_023263105.1 Marivivens sp.
TTCGAGCCTTGCCGCAATCTCCGGCACGGTTTGCTCTCCGTATTTGTCCAGAATTTCCAGTACGGCGCGCATCCGGACTGTAAGGTTGGTTCCGGTCAGGCCGGTTTCAACGCAGGCTTCCGCAGCCTGCATCAAGGGGCGCGACATCCAGATCAGTTGGTGGAGTTGTTTCGTTTTCATACTGACAACATACATGTCAAAACGACAAGTGCAATGTCAATCTTAGCGAGGGCTGAAAATTCGAGGTCTTGAAGGACCAGAGCAGTGGGCCCTTCGCGGCCCTGCGGCGGGCTTTTGCTTTGCTGCGCCCGTGCCGGTGGTGAATTGGCACCCTTACGGACCGTCATTTTCCCGTTGGGCACCTAGACACGGCACGGGTTTCGAGGCTGTGGGCCAAACCAGTCGGCGTGTGCGGGTTTGGCTGGCGGCTGCTCGGGTCCGACTTGACGGTCCTAACCGGAACAGAGCGCAAACAATTCGGCGCGGCTCGAGATGCCTAGCTTTGTGTAAGCCCGCTTCCGGTAGGTGATAACGCTCGACGCTGCGACGCCGATGTCGCCCGCGATGGCTTCGGACTTGCGGCCAGCAAGGATACCAAGGCAGACGGCCTGTTCACGACTGCTGAGGACGGTCAAGGGTGCTGGAATCCCAGTGTCCAGTGCGCGTTCGAAATGCATCAGCGCCATGCGCGCCGCCAGCCTGGCGAGGTCCGGATCGCAGGCGTCTCCTCGCAATTCGGTGGAATAGAAGCTCACGAACAGGCGCAGCGTGTCTCCTGCGGCTATCGCGGTGGTCTTGGTCCGAAGTCCCGGACCATCGAAGAACCTGGCCCGGTAAGCCTCGTCCATCCCGGACTGTATATCCTCCAGCCGCCAAAGCTGGACGGTGCCTGCCGTGGCCTTCCTTAGCGCGGGCAACAAGGGATCGCTTTGATAACCACCGTCGAGGTAGGCCGCCGCCAGTTCGCCAGCCAGCGCGGCATTGCCGAAGTGCCGTGAAAACAAACAACGGGCCAACGGCTCGTCGATGGCAAAGATCATGACCTGATCGATCCCCATCGTTTCCACGAAGTCCGAAAAGACCACGGCAAAGGTGTCGGAACCAAGGGTTTCGAGGCAGGTTTCAATCATGCGGGCCATCGTGGACATGGGACTTGCTACCATGTCCCCCGCCAAGGGGGACAGACAGGAACCGTCCCGATCCGTTATTTCGGTACCAAAGGGAGGACAACACATGAGACCCGAGGGACGCGCTGAAACGGACTCGCTCTATTTTGACTATCCGCACTTCGATGCCCCAGCGGACCGCACAGCGTTGTCGGATTTGACCAAAGTGTCCATCGTCGGTGCCGGACCGGTCGGCATGACGGCCGCACTTGCGCTGGCAAGGCATGGCGTGGCTTCGGTGCTGCTGGACGCAAAAGCCACCTTCAACGACGGCAGCCGCGCGATCTGCGTGTCGCGGTCAAGCTTTGGCATACTCGAACGGATCGGGGCGGTGGATGCCTT
>JALQXR010000339.1 GCA_023263105.1 Marivivens sp.
ACCGCACAGGCATTCGTAGTCCTTGATCGGCCCGAAGATGCGGGCGCAGAACAGGCCGTCGCGCTCGGGCTTAAAGGTGCGGTAGTTGATGGTCTCGGGCTTTTTGATTTCGCCGTACGACCACGACAGGATGCGTTCAGGGCTGGCAAGCGAGACCTTGATTTCGTCAAAGGCCTTTGCCGGAGTCAGCGGGTTGAACGGGTTGTTGGTCAGTTCCTGGTTCATTTTGCGTCCTTACAAATCGGGGATGGGATGAGAGCGAGGCGCGAACGCCTCACTCGTCGTCCTCCGCATCCAGGAGTTCCATGTTGAGGCCGAGGCCACGCACTTCCTTGACGAGAACGTTGAACGATTCCGGCACGCCGGCTTCGAAGTTGTCCTCGCCCTTGACGATGGATTCGTAGACCTTGGTCCGGCCTGCCACGTCGTCCGACTTTACGGTCAGCATTTCCTGCAGGGTATAGGCGGCGCCGTAGGCTTCCAGAGCCCAGACTTCCATTTCCCCGAAGCGCTGGCCGCCGAACTGGGCCTTACCGCCCAGCGGCTGCTGGGTAACAAGGCTGTACGGTCCGGTGGAACGTGCGTGGATCTTGTCGTCGACAAGGTGGTGCAGTTTCAGCAGGTATTTGACACCGACGGTGACCTTGCGGCTGAACCGTTCACCGGTGCGGCCGTCGAACAGGTCCGACTGGCCCGACTGGCTAAAGCCAGCGCGCACCAGAGCGTCGTTGACGTCTGCTTCCTTTGCGCCGTCGAAGACGGGGGTCGCAACCGGAACACCGCGGGTGACGTTGCCTGCGACTTCGACCAGCTGGGCTTCTTCAAGCCCTGCCAGACCTTCGTCATAGACGTCGTCGCCGTAAGCGATCTTCATCGCGTCACGAACCGGAGTCAGGTCGCCCGAGCGGCGGAATTCCTGCAGGGCTTCGTCGATCTGGATGCCCAGACCACGCGACGCCCAACCCATGTGGGTTTCAAGAATCTGACCGACGTTCATCCGGCTCGGCACGCCGAGCGGGTTGAGAACGAAGTCGACCGGAGTACCGTCCGCAAGGAACGGCATGTCTTCCATCGGAACCACCTTAGAGATGACACCTTTGTTGCCGTGACGGCCGGCCATCTTATCGCCCGGCTGCAGCTTGCGCTTCACCGCGACGAAGACTTTGACCATCTTCATGACACCCGGCGGCAGGTCGTCGCCGCGGCGCACCTTTTCGACCTTGTCCTCGAAACGGGCGTCCAGAGCGCGTTTCTGCGCTTCGTACTGCTCGTTCAGGGCTTCGACGATCTGGGCGTCGGCTTCTTCCTTGAGCGCCAGCTGCCACCACTGACCACGGGTCAGTTCGGACAGCGACTCTTCGGTGATTTCCGAATTGGCGCGGAAGCCTTTGGGGCCTTTGACGGCGGTCTTGCCAAGGATCAGCGACTTTAGACGGGCGTAGATGTTACGATCCAGGATCGCCATCTCGTCGTCGCGGTCACGGGCAAGGCGTTCGACC
>JALQXR010000340.1 GCA_023263105.1 Marivivens sp.
GCCTTTCTGTTTCTGATCGCCTTTGTCGCCGACAAACGGGCCGAGGCAGGCCGCGACGCTTGGCTTAGGTCTCCGATCACCTACACGCTTGCGCTGTCGATCTACTGCACGGCGTGGACCTTTTACGGAGCCGTGGGCTACGCCGCGCGGTCGGGGCTAGAGTATCTGACGATCTACCTTGGGCCGACGCTGGTCATGGTCGGCTGGTGGTGGGTCGTGCGGCGGCTGGTCCGGATCGGGCGCAGCCAGAGGATCACCTCGATCGCCGACCTGATTTCGTCCCGCTACGGGAAATCGACGTCGCTGGGCGTGCTGGTCACGCTGATGATGGTGCTGGCGGCCACGCCCTATCTGGCGCTGCAGTTGCAGTCGGTCACGCTGAGCGTGGCGGTGTTTTCCGGTGGCGAAGGGCAGGTCTGGCAGACAGAACAGCTTCAGTCCACGGCGCTTTGGGTCGCGCTGGGGCTTGCCATCTTTACGATCCTGTTCGGCACCCGAAATCTGGACGTCAACGAACGCCACCACGGTATCGTCATGGCCATCGCGGTCGAAGCCGTCGTCAAGCTGTTCGCGCTGGTCGCGGTCGGCGCCTATGTGGTCTGGGGCGTGGCGGGGGGCGTGGGCCCGATCCTCGACCTCATCGACGCGTCGCCGGTGGCGCAATGGGAACAACCCGGCAGCCGCTGGGTGGGCCTGATCTTTTTGTCGGCTGCGGCCTTCCTGTGCCTGCCGCGGATGTTTCAGGTCATGGTCGTGGAAAACGCGGACGAACACCACATGGCCACGGCGTCATGGGCCTTTCCGCTCTATCTGTTCATGATGAGCCTATTCGTCATGCCCATCGCCGTCGTCGGGCTGAACCTGTTGCCTGCTGGCTCGAACCCCGACCTGTTTGTGCTGACCCTGCCGTTGTCGCAGGGACAAGAGGGGCTGGCGGTCCTGTCGTTCCTAGGAGGCTTCTCCTCGGCGACCTCGATGGTGATCGTGGCGACGCTGGCGCTCGCGACGATGGTGTCGAACCACATCGTGGTGCCGCTGTGGCTGTCCAGCCGCCGGAGCGGAGCGGCGATTTCCGGCGACGTGCGGTCTGTCGTCATCCTTGCCCGCCGGTTGTCGATCGCGGGCGTCCTGCTTTTGGGCTATCTCTACTACCGGTTCTCGGGCGGAGGCACGGCGCTGGCCGCAATCGGACTCGTGTCGTTTGTCGGGGTGGTGCAGGTGCTGCCGTCGATGATCGGGGGCCTGTTCTGGCGCGGAGCGACCCGCTGGGGGGCGGCGCTGGGGATCGCGACGGGCGCGGTCATCTGGACTTGGGCGCTGTTCCTGCCGTCCCTCGGCACCGAGGCCGTGCGAATCAAAACACCCCCAACCTGCCTCAACGGCTGGAAGCGCCCACCAATAGATGACTGCGTGAGGTGTGACCAACGGGTCACCGGCCATCTAACCACATTGCCTTGGCAGTCCTTAAAGTCATGCGCTTTAGTCGTCGAAGTGGG
>JALQXR010000033.1 GCA_023263105.1 Marivivens sp.
AACATCAAGGAACAGGTCGACATGATCGAGATGCCCTCGGGCAACAAGATCATCCTTTTGTCCGAAGGCCGTCTGCTGAACCTTGGCAACGCAACGGGCCACCCGTCGTTCGTAATGTCCGCGTCCTTTACCAACCAAGTGCTGGCGCAGGTCGAACTGTGGACCAAAGGGCCGGAATACACCCCCGGCGTCTACATCCTGCCCAAGCATCTGGATGAAAAAGTCGCCCGCCTGCACCTTGCCCGGATCGGCGCCCGCCTGACCGAGCTGCGCAAGGATCAGGCCGACTACATCGGCGTCACCGTCGAAGGCCCGTTCAAGCCGGAACACTACCGCTACTAAGCGACGGATATTGCTAAGAATAGCGAACCCCCAGTTGCCGACGCGACTGGGGGTTTTCATTACGTCGTGCCATTTTGGCTTTATCCAAACGGGAATCAGGGTCTACGCTAGCTCTATTGGCACTGTGCCAGAGCAAGAACCAAAGGGGGAACCAATGGGAAAGCGTGATGACCTCATCGCCAAATATGCGGACGATCTAAAGAACAAATGCGGCATGTCGGCAGACATGGACCTGCTGACCAAGGTGACTATCGGCTGTGGACCGTCGATCTATGATGCCGATGCGTCGACCGTTGCTGGAACGCAGCCGGGTGAGCTTGAGACCGTCAAGAACAACTTCCTGATCAAGAAGCTTGGCCTGAAGGACGGACCCGAGCTGATGGCCGCGATCAACAAGGTGATCGAGACCTACGGCAAGTCCGAGCGGAACAAATATCGGGCAGTGGTCTACTATATGCTGACCAAACACTTCGGCAAGGAATCTGCCTACAAATAGCCTCTCTGAGGGGTGTCAGGGGCGCGGGTTCTGCGCCTTTGACTAGAGTTTTAAGGGCTATTTCTTTGCGTGGTCCGCATTTGTCGTGCTAGACCGACTTTGCAGTCAGGATGGCTCGGACCAGATATTTTTCGCGTGTGGTGGGTAAGTGAACACGCGGGGTGATGGGTCCGGCCGATCTGGCCGGACCCTTTTTCATTTCAGAGCAGTGCCAGTATGACGCCCATGATGAGGCAGCCGAAGGTCGCATAGCCGCCGTCGATCAGCGTCAGCTTGAACGGGCGCATCGTGTAACCGTTGTTCAGCATGATCCACGGCGAAATAAAGAACAAACCGATGCCGCCGCCTGCGGTGATTGCTTCGGCGACAGTGTCGATGCCGGCCATTGAGAACACGTGGCGCATCATTCCGGCGACCAGCAGAATCCCGATCAACGAAATCACATAGGGCGAAGGGCTAGAGCCGTTCTGTGGGCGTCCGTTTTCGTCGGTGGGAACCCCAGAGGCTTCCAGCCAAGGTTTCGACAGGACACCGTAATAGACCGCACCAAAAATCCAAGTGCCGGCTGCGGCCGCTAAGACGCTGATAATTTCCACTTTTTCCTCCCGTCAGGTGTTGTTGTTATGAAGGGAGTCTACTCTACGCTACGGTTTTGTCTTGCCCAATTTGCAGATATGTTTCCATTCCTGCTCGGTCACCGGTTGAACCGAAAGCCTAGAGTTCTTGACCAGCACCATCTCGGACAACTCAGGATCACGCTTGATCTGTTCTAGCGAAACAGGCGCCTCTAGCGGGCGCACCGACCGGATGTCGACGCAATCCCAGCGCGGGTCCTCGGTTGTGCTGTCGGGATGCGACGTTGCACAGACCTCGACGATGCCGACGATCTCTAGCCCTGTGCGGGAGTGGTAGAAAAACCCCAGATCGCCGACTTGCATCAGACGCATGTTGTTTCGCGCCTGATAGTTGCGGATGCCGTGCCATTCCTCGCCCGCTGGGCCGCGTGCGACCTGATCGGGCCAGCCCCATTCATCCGGCTCGGACTTGAACAGCCAATACGCCATCAGCCGATGACCTTTTTCCATGCCTGCACACGCACCTCGGCGAATAGTCCGGCCTTTGCGTAGGGGTCGTTGTCGGCCCAAGCCTGCGCGGCCGCCGCGTCCGCGACGTCGATCACCAAGAGAGAGCCGCACATCTGGCCGTCCGCATCCAAAAACGGACCAGCCATTTCGACGACTCCGGTGTCCTTGAGATATCCAAGGTGCTTGTCCCGAGTGTCCAGACGGATCTGGAGAGCACCCGGTTTGTCTTTGGTCATGATTGCGAACCGCATTTTATTCCTCTTTCAGGGGGCGTGACAGCAGACCCTTCAGCGCCTGCTCTACAGAGATTTCGTTTTTCACCAGTCTCGCGACGACCGAAGAAATCGGCAGGTCCAGACCTTTGGCCTCGGCGATCTTTTGAACGGCAATCGCGGTTTTTGCGCCCTCGACGGTGACGTCTTCGTCAAAGCTGCCGCCTTCGCCAAGCCGAAGCCCGAACCGGAAATTTCGCGACAACTCCGACGAACAGGTCAGCATAAGGTCGCCAAGTCCGGACAGCCCCATCAAGGTTTCGGCCTTTGCGCCATGCAAAGTGGCAAATCGGGTCATTTCGGCAAATCCGCGCGTCAAAAGAGCCGCCCGCGCGCTGTCGCCGTATCCCGCGCCAATACAGGCACCGCACGCGATGGCCATGACGTTCTTTAGCGCGCCGCCCAGATCCGCGCCGATCAGGTCACCGGACCGGTACAGCCGCAGGCTTCTGGTCGACAGCCGCTGTTGAAGATCAACGCCAGCCGAGTCGTCGGTGCAGGCAAGGGTCAGCGCGGTTGGCAGCCCTTTTGCGATATCGTTGGCAAAGCTCGGGCCGGTCAGCACTGCGACGGTCGCGTCGGGACAGTGGCGGGCCAGAGTCGCTGACGGACCGGTCATCGACGCGATGTCGATCCCCTTGCAGCAGGCAACGATCGCACGATCGCCAACCCGATGCCCGTTTTCGCTCAGGAAGGGGAACAGCGCCTGTGCTGGCACGGCAAACAAAAGCACGTCGGGCTCCATCGCCCAGGCTACATCGTTTGTTGGCTCGATGCCGAGAGGAAGCTCTACCTGAGGCAGGCGTGGTGCGCGTCGGGTGGCGCGGATCGCGTCGACGGTCGCGGGGTCGCGCGCCCAAAGCCGGATGTCATGTCCGTCCTGCGCAAGTGTCACGGCCAAAGCGGTCCCGAAAGCGCCCGCGCCAAGGATGCCGATTGTCATGCCTTTGCTCCCTTTTTGCCGCTCCCCAATAAGGCGGGCGCGCTGGTGTCTAGCGGCCAACGGGGTCTTGCAGACAATTCTAGATCGTCGAAATGGCCAAGCGCAAACCGTTCCGAGCCAGCATAGGCAATCATCGCCGCATTGTCGGTGCAAAGCGACAGCGGAGGCGCTGTGAAAACTGCGCCTGCTTGTGCAGAAACAGACTCTAATGCGGATCGAATTGGGCCATTTGCAGCGACACCACCTGCCACAGCAAAGGCCGGACAGGCCGGTTTAAGGGTCAAATACTCGGCCAAGGCCCTGCGGCTCTTTTCAGCCAGAACATCGGTCACCGCAGATTGGAACGCAGCTGCGATATCTGCCTGATCGGCCTTTGTTAGACCCTGTTTTTCGTCGACGACTGCGTCTCTTGCCCTTAGCACGGCGGTCTTTAGTCCGGAAAAGGACATGTCGCAGCCCGGACGGTCCAAAAGCGGACGCGGGAGTGGAAACCGGCGGGCGTCCCCTGCCAAAGCTACCGCTTCGATGTTTGGTCCACCGGGTTGGGGCAGGCCCAAGATGCGGGCGGTTTTGTCAAAGGCTTCGCCGGGGGCGTCGTCGATTGTGCCTCCAATCCGGCGGAAGCTTTCGGCGCCTTCGACAATCAGGAACTGACAATGCCCGCCGGACACCAGCAGCATCAAATAGGGGTAAGCCAGCCCGTCGGTCAGGCGCGGGGTAAGCGCATGGCCGGCCAGATGGTTGACGCCGATAATCGGCAGGCCCGTTGCAGCAGCGATCCCCTTTGCACACATCACACCGGACAACACGCCACCGATCAGGCCGGGACCAGAGGTCACTGCGACGGCGTCAATGTCCGCCAAGGTCATGCCAGCGGCAGCCAGTGCCTCTTCGACGCATAGGTCGATCTTTTCCGCGTGCGCCCGCGCCGCAAGTTCCGGCACCACTCCGCCGAAATCGGCGTGCAGCTCTGTCTGGCCATAGACCACCGAGGACAGGACTTCTTGGCCGCGCACGACCGCCGCCGCGGTGTCGTCGCAACTGGACTCGAGTCCCAGAATGATCGGTGCGTCGGTCATGTCCGTTCCTGTTGCGCCTCTGCCCTAGGCAGGTAACACTCGGTTCGCCGCTAAACAATGGCGGCAAGGAGTCCCGATGCATCCGCTCATCCTCATGACGCGCCCACGCGACAGCAGCGACAGCTTTCTTGACGCGCTGCGCCGAGCCTGCGCCGAGCCGTTCGAAACGTTGGTTTCGCCGGTCATCGAGCCGGTCCGGATCGGGTCGGACATTGGCCGCGGCGATAGCCGGGGCGTCATCTTTACCTCGGCCACGGCGGTCGGGGCTGTGCGCGGTCACCAAGAATTTGCGGGTCTTACCGCCTATTGTGTCGGGGACCGGACGGCACAGGCGGCAACTGACGCAGGTTTTGTCGCGCGCAGTGCTGGCGGCACCGTCGACGATCTGGTCGCGCTAATCAACGCCACGGGGGACCGCGGGCCGCTGTTGTATCTTCGCGGCAAAGAGGTCTCGGCGGACTTGGTCAGAATGCTGCGGGAGACCGGCACTGCCTGCCGCGAAGTGGTCGTCTACGAGCAGCGCGAAGCGCAACTGACCCCGGATGCTCTGTCCGTAATTACGTCCGGTCGACGGGTCATCGCACCGGTGTTTTCATTGCGCTCTGCACGGTTGCTAGCTGCCCAGATTCCGTCGGGCAAAAGGATCAAAGTGGTGGGAATCAGTTCCAGCGTGGCAGGGGTCTTTCCAGAGGCCGTAATCGCGGAAACTCCGGATCAAAAGGGAATGATCGCTGCAATATGCCGCAATTTGCGCGACTTGCCGCCACGGGACCTGTCTTGAGGCTTGTTACGGCGGCAATTAGGCTCCATCTCTGATAGGGTAGGGACTCGGAGGACAAGCTTTGGCCAAGAAGACGACGAAGACCGATCCGAGCACGGACGACACAATCGAAGACGCGATCGAAGTCACACCCGAGCCTGAACTCATGGACCGGAAATCGCAGGATGGCGAAGCGGTCGTTGAGCCGGTTCCCGATGCAGAGGTCGTCGCAGATAGCATCCCGTCACCAGACCTAGCCGACGAACCGAGCCAGCCAGCCGCCGCCGAAACCGCCGCCGCGCCACGCGCCGCCGTATTCCCGATGATAGCAGCTGGTGCAGTTTGCGCGGCTCTCGGGTTTGGTGCCGCCTATTGGGTCCAAATGTCGGCGGCAGAGACCACACAGGCCGCGCTGGCCGAGTCCCTTTCGCGCGCCGACGCATTAAGCGCCGAGGTTTCGTCGCTTGCCGCGAAGGTGTCCGAACTGGATATTGACGGTGCGGTCGCAGGTGCCGAGGCCAGCGCGACGGCCCGACTCGACGCCGCGTCGGCCGAGATTTCCGCGATTCTGGATGTGTTCGAACAGCGCATCGCCCTGATCGAACAAATGCCAACCGTCGACGGTGGCGTTTCGCCGGTCGCTGTCGCGGCACTAGAGCAAGAAATCGAATCCTTGCGCAGCGAAATCGCGGGGCAACAGGAGCGGATGACAGAGATTGCCTCGGCCGCCGCCGACCAGTTGGAGCAGACCCGCCAATCCGCCGAAGCGATCGAAGAGGCCGCCGCCGCAGCGTCAAAAAACGCTGCCGCCGTTGCCGCGCTGGCACAGGTGCGGTCGGCGGTTGAAACCGGTTCTGCCTATGCATCCGCGCTTGCCGACCTTAGCGCCGTCGTCGGCCCGCTTCCTGCGGCTCTTTTGGGTAAGGCGGACGTCGGATTGCCGACACTTGCATCGCTCGAAGAAGGCTTTCCCGATGCCGCCCGTGCTGCCCTGTCAGCAGCCCGAGCCGAAGGTGTCTCGGGCGAGGAAACCGGTGGAATCATGGCGTTCCTTCGCAACCAATTCGATATCCGGTCGGTGCAGCCCAAAGACGGGCGGGACACAGACGCGATCCTGAGCCGTGTAGGCGCCGCGCTTGCCAACGGCGATCTTGCCGCTGCTCTGGCTGAATCGGAAACTTTGCCGCCCGCCGCCCGTTCTGAAATGAGCGACTGGCTCACCCAGCTTGAGATCCGCGCCGATGCGCTGGATGCTTTGGCAACATTGAAATTACCTGAGAATTGAGGCGCTGATGCTCTGGTCATTGATTAAGATACTGGCGTTTGTTGCCGCTGTAACCGGCCTGACGTATGGCGCGATTGATCTGGCCGAAATGTCGGGCAACGCTCGTATCACGCTGTTTGGGATAGAGGTGACGCTCACCCCGCTAGAGATGGTCTTTGCGCTGGGCGGGCTTGTGCTGTTGGTGTGGCTGGGGCTCAAGATTGTTGGCCTGCTCTACGCCGTGTTCAAGTTCCTGAATGGCGACGAAACGGCAGTGTCCCGATATTTCACTCGCAACCGCGAACGCCGTGGATTCGAGGCATTGTCCGAAGGCATGCTGGCTCTTGCCTCGGGCGAGGGGCACCTTGCCCTTGCCAAGGCGACCAAAGCCGAGCGGTTTCTTGAACGTCCCGAGCTTACGACCATCCTGACCGCGCAGGCTGCGGAACTGGCGGGCGACGGCAAACGGGCCGAAGAAGCCTATAAGCGCCTGCTTGCCGACAACAGCACGCGCTTTGTCGGTATCCGTGGTTTGATGCAGCAGAAACTGGCCCAAGGCGACACGGAAACGGCTCTCAAGCTTGCGGAAAAGGCGTTCCAGATCAAGCCGAAGCATGTCGAAACGCAGGACACTCTTTTGAAGCTTCAGGCCGACAAAGGCGACTGGGCCGGTGCCCGCGCCACTTTGGCCGCCAAGCTAAAGGCAGGATCCCTGCCCAGAGATATCCACAAAAGGCGCGATGCCGTTCTGGCGCTGTCAGAGGCGCAGGGCATCCTAGACGAGGGCGCGACAATCGAAGCCCGCGAAGCCGCAGTCGAAGCAAACCGCCAGTCGCCCGATCTGGTTCCGGCGGCGGTGATGGCCGCGCGGGGATATATCGCGAATGACGACGCCCGCAGCGCATCCCGCATCCTGACAAAGGCTTGGGCCGCGCGTCCGCACCCCGATCTGGCGGCGACATTCGCCGACATCGTCCCGGATGAAACTGCTCAGGCACGGATCAAGCGGTTCCGCGCACTGACCAAGTCCACTGCCGACCATCCCGAAACGCGGATGCTGCTGGCCGAACTGCATATCGCAGCCGAGGACTTCCCAGAGGCGCGCCGCGCGCTTGGCGATCTGGTCAAGGACGACCCCGACGCACGTGTATTGACCCTTCTTGCGGCAATCGAAAAGGGTTCCGGCGCAGACGAAGCCACTGTTCGCCAAACCCTTGCCCGCGCACTGAACGCGCCCCGCGCGTCGCAATGGGTCTGCGAAAAATGCCATAGCCCCCATGCGGAATGGGCTCCGATCTGTGGGTCCTGCGGCGCTTTCGATACGCTTAGCTGGAGCAAACCGCAGGCGACCGGAACCGCTGGCGTCAGGTCGACGGACCTACGGCCCCTGATTGCCACGCCCTCTGAGGCGCTGGAAGAAACGTCGATCGTCGTCGGAGAAAGCTCAACTGACGAGGACGGAAAATAGGGCTTTTCCGACCCGAACAGGGGTGCTAAGAGCGCCCCCGTAGCCCCATTAGCTCAGCTGGTAGAGCAGGTCCTTCGTAAGGACAAGGTCGGCGGTTCGAGTCCGTCATGGGGCACCACTTTCAGTTTAGAGCGACGTGGTTCCATCGTTGCCGGCTTGCCTGGCGAGCGATAACTGCATGTCCAACATATTCGGTTGTTTGCCCGCACCCCGGAATCCGGGCCATGAAACCAGCCGGTCGTCTTGTGGTCGAAGCATCTTTGGATCCGAAAATTCGCACGAACCAGTGACGGCGATTGGCTCATGCCGAACCTGTGTCCCCATACCCCTAGTCGGCATCAGGCAAGAAAAGCGTCAAATCAGCCCAAATAGGCTCTGATCGCGGCGCGCGAGCCATCGGTCCAGATCGTCCTGAGCCACTTTTCGAAAGCAGGGGCGAAAACAGGGTCCGAGGCGAGGTTGCCATAGGTTTGGTCCTGCGCCAGCCATTCAGAGGGCTTGTCCTTTGCCGCCTTGGCGACGGCCGTCAGGTCCGGCCAGAACGGATCATTGGGTTCGATCCGAGTGCCGTCTTCGCGGGTGCCTTCGCACATTCGGGCCCAAAGAGCCTCGACCAGTGCAAGCCCGTCGACCGGCTTTGATTTGTCCAAAGCCGCACGGATGATCGGCAGGACAAAGCCTGAATGTCGCGACGATCCGTCGAATGCGACCCTTCGCGTGGTGTCGCGGATCTCGGGGTTGGCGAAGCGTGTGGTAATCAGGTCTAGGTAGCCCGAAGGCGTCATGCCAGGAACTGGGGTCACATGCGGCGCGATTTCGGACTCTTCGACTTTGTGGAAAAAGGCAGCGACATCTGGGTCAGTCATACAGCCGGAAATGGTCGCGATACCCAGAATTTCGCCAGCGTTGGCCAACACCTGATGGCCCGCATTCAGCATCCGGATTTTCATCGCCTCGTAAGAGTGGACATCGTCGGTGATCGTCGCTCCGGCCTGTTCCCATGACGGACGACCGGCGCAAAAGGCATCTTCGATCACCCATTGGCGAAAGTTTTCGTGGGTCACGGGCGCGGCGTCGTCGATGCCCAGCGCCTTGGCGCGCTCGATCTCGCTGGGTCCGGTTGCCGGAACAATGCAGTCCACCATCGAGTTCGGAAAGGTGGCGTGGGTGTCGATCCATTCGGCAAGGGCTGGGTCGGTCAGTCGTGCCAGCGAAACTATGGTCTGACGGGTAATGCCGCCGTTGCCCTGTAGGTTATCGCAACTTTGCACGGTAAAGGCCCTAACACCGGCTGCGCGGCGGTTCGCAAGCGCTGCAACGATGGCGCCAAAGGCGGTCATCGGTTGGTCGGGATTGACCACATCGTGCTGAATATCGGGGTGCGCCGCGTCAAAGCCGCCGTTCGCGGGGTGGATGTAATAGCCACCTTCGGTCACGGTCAGGGACACGATGCGGATTGCCGGATCGGACATAGTGGCGATCAGCGAACCGTTTCCGGGCTCTATCGGTAGATAGTCGATCATGGAACCGATCACCTCGGCCCGAGAGCCCTTTGGGTCCAGTTCAATCAGGGTCGTCAGGCAGTCCTGAGCGATCAGCTTATCGCGCATCGCCGCGTCATAAGGGCGAACGCCCGCGCCGATGATTGCCCAATCGTGGGCCAGTCCGGCCTGCATGAGGCTGTGCAGATACCACGCCTGATGCGCCCGATGAAAATTGCCCAGCCCGATGTGCACGATCCCCGGCGTCAGCCGCGTCCGATCATAGCGCGGTGTCACAACGCTATCAGGCAGGTCGCCGAGTGTGGCGGTCGTCAATTTCATTGTAGAATCCTTGGGTCTCGGGTCGTCATCAGCTCATCCAGTTGCCGCCGTCGACATTGTAGGTCTGGGCGACGATGTAGCGGGCTTCGTCCGTGGCAAGGAAGATAGCCATGCCGGTCAGGTCCTCGGCCTGTCCCATCCTGCCAAACGGAACGGCGGCGCCGACTTCGCGTTTCTTTTGTCCGGGCGCTTTACCTTCGTATTTTGCGAAAAACGCGTCTACCCCGTCCCAATGTTCGCCGTCCACCACGCCGGGCGCGATGGCATTCACGTTGATCCCGTGTTCGATCAGGTTCAGCCCTGCGGATTGGGTCAGGCTGATGACGGCGGCTTTGGTCGCGCAATAGACCGCAACCAGAGCTTCGCCGCGACGGCCGGCTTGGCTGGCCATGTTGATGATTTTACCACCCTTGCCGCGTTCGATCATATGGCGGGCGACGGCCTGCATCGTGAACAACGTGCCCCCGACGTTGATGTCGAACAGGCGAGCGTAATCGCGGCGTTCGATTTCGACGATTGGCGCGGCGGAAAAGAGCGCGGCGTTGTTGATCAGGATGTCGATACCGCCAAATTCTGCGATGACTTCCGCGACCGCGGTGTCGATGCTGGTCTGATCGGCGACATCCATTCTAACGGCGATGGCGCTGTCGCCCAGTTCCTTGGCGCTGGTTCTGGCGCGGTCGAGGTCAATATCCGCGATCGCAACACGGGCGCCTTCGCGAATGTAAGCCTCTGCAAAGGCACGCCCGATTCCTCGGGCGGCACCTGTGATCAGGGCGGTTTTCCCCGCAAGCCGCATCACGACAACCGCAGACCGTCGGCGCCGAAGCGGTGGATCATATCAAGACGCGGCGAAAGGTACACCTTGTCCCCGTGGCGGAGCGAAACCTCGCCGTCCGCGCGCACGGTGATCGTGTCTGCCAATCCGGTCTTGTGCACATGGAAAAACGTGTCTGATCCAAGGTGTTCAGACACTCCTACCACACCGCTCCAGTCGCCCTTTTCCGCCGAAATGGCGATATGTTCCGGACGGATGCCGATGGTGTGGGCGTCGTGTTTCTTTGCCTCTGGCCCGTCGATCAGGTTCATCTTTGGGCTGCCGATAAAGCCCGCAACGAACAGATTTCGCGGCGCGCGGTAAAGTTCTAGCGGGCTGCCGACCTGTTCGATGTGGCCCGCGCGAAGAACCACGATCTTGTCGGCCATCGTCATCGCTTCGACCTGATCGTGCGTCACATAGATCATCGTCGTGTTCAGGCGTTTGTGCAGTTCGCTGATTTCCAGCCGCATGCCGACTCGCAGCGCGGCGTCGAGATTGGACAGCGGTTCGTCAAACAGGAACGCGGCCGGTTCGCGCACGATGGCGCGGCCAATCGCGACACGCTGGCGCTGACCGCCGGAAAGCTGGCCGGGGCGACGTTCCAGATAGTCGGTCAGGTTCAAAACCTCGGCCGCCTGATTGACGCGGCGGTCTTGTTCGGCCTTGTCCAGCTTTGCCATCCGCAGCGGAAAGGCGATGTTCTTACGCACCGTCATATGGGGGTAAAGCGCATAGGACTGGAACACCATGGCCAGCCCCCGCTTTGCCGGAGGGACGTCGGTCGCATCCTGTCCATCGATCTGGATTTCTCCGGAAGACACGTCCTCTAGACCCGCAATCAACCGCAATAGGGTCGATTTTCCGCAGCCGGAGGGCCCGACAAAGACCGCGAATTCACCGTCTTCGATGGTCAGGTCCAGCGGCGGGATGACTTCGACATCGCCAAAGCTCTTCGTCACATTTGAAAGCGTTATGCGTCCCATGTCAGGTGTCCCTTATTTCACCGCGCCGAAGGTCAGGCCGCGGACAAGTTGTTTCTGGCTGAACCAGCCAAGGATCAGGATCGGCGCGATTGCCATGGTCGAGGCTGCGCTGAGTTTTGCGTAAAAGAGGCCCTCTGGGCTGGAATAGCTGGCGATGAAGGCGGTCAGGGGACCGGCCTTGGCCGCGGTCAGGTTCAGTGTCCAGAACGCTTCGTTCCAAGCCAAAATGATGTTCAAAAGTATCGTTGACGCGATGCCGGGAATGGCCATCGGGGTGAGGACATACAGGATTTCCTCTTTCAGCGTCGCACCGTCCATCCGCGCGGCCTCTAGGATTTCGCCCGGGATTTCCTTGAAATAGGTGTACAGCATCCAGACGATGATCGGCAGGTTGATCAGCATCAGAACAATGACCAAGCCGATGCGGGTGTCCAACAGTCCAAGCTGGATGAACATCAGATAGATCGGGTACAGAACGCCCACGGCCGGCAACATCTTTGTCGACAGCATCCACATCAGGATGTCCTTGGTGCGCTTCGACGGAACGAACGCCATGGACCAGGCCGCAGGGACAGCAATCACGACACCCAGCAGCGTCGAGCCGCCGGCAATGATGACCGAGTTCCAAAGGTACCGCATGTAGTTCGACCGTTCCTGAACGATGGCATAGTTTTCCAGCGTCCAATCGAAGAAGAAGAACTTTGGCGGATAGGCGATCGCATCGCCCTCGGTCTTGAAGCTGGTCAGGATCGTCCAGAGGATCGGAAAGAAGATGATCAGCCCCACGCCCCAAGCAAGGGCGGTGTTGATCGATTTGCGGCGGGATGTGACGGAACGGGCCATGATCTACCTCACGCGTCCAGGTTCTTGCCGACGATGCGCATCAGGAAGATGGCAACGATATTGGCGAGGATGATTGCATAGACACCGCCAGCAGAGCCCAATCCCACGTTCTGGCTCTCCAGCACGCGCTGGAAAATCAGGTAGGTAAGGGTCTTTGAGCCAAAGGCACCTGCGGTTGTGACAAAGATCTCTGCGAAGATCGACAAAAGGAAGATCGTCTGGATCAAAAGCACAACGGTGATCGCGCGGCTCAGGTGCGGGATGATGATGAACCAGAACCGCTTGAGTGCCGGAGCGCCGTCCATCTCGGCCGCTTCAAGCTGTTCGCTGTCCAGAGACTGGATCGCAGTGAGCAGGATCAGCGTGGCAAATGGCAGCCACTGCCAGCTGACGATCAGGATGATACTGGCAAAGGGTTGATGGATCATCCACTCGACCGGCTGGGCTCCGAAAAAGCGCCAGATATGAGCGAAAAGGCCATTAACAGAGTCTAGAAACATGTTTTTCCAGACCAGACCCGAAACCGTCGGCATGACGAAGAAGGGCGCAATGACAAGGATCCGGACAATGCCTTGGCCCCACATGGGCTGATCCAACAAAAGCGCCAGTAACACGCCCAGCACAACGGTAATGATCAGAACGCCGACGACGATGAACAGCGTGGCCAGAACGGCGGGCCAAAAGGCGGACGAGGTGACAAACCGGACATAGTTGTCAAAGCCGGCAAATCCTTGGTCGCCTCCGCGCAGTGGCAGGTAATTGCGGAAAGAAAACCACAGGGTCATCGTCAAGGGGACAAGCATCCAACCCAAGAGCAGGACAACGGCGGGCGCCATCATCAAGCGGGCTGCGGAACGTGACGCTTTGGTAGCCATGGGATGTCTCTCCACTGGACGAGGACGATGCGGCGGAACGGGTGAGTTTGGCGCTGTTGCGGTCTTTGTCCGACCGTCGGTAGCGAGGGGGCTCTCTGTCAAGGGGCGGCGCGGACGCCGCCCCCCAACTGGAGGAACCGGTAGTCTTAGTAACCAGCTGCTTCCATGGCTTCGGCGGCGATGGCTTGCGCCTTTGCCAGTGCCTCTTCCACGGTTTGCTGTCCGGCATATGCGGCCGAGAATTCCTGGCTTACGTCGGTTGCGATACCGGCGAATTCAGGAATGGCGGCGAACTGGATGCCGACGTAGGGGCTGGGGTTCACGGTCGAGTTGTTCGGGTCAGCCGACAGGATCGAGTCCAGCGTCATCTGAGCGAACGGCACCGCTTGGTACTCGGGGTTTTCATAAAGCGAGGTCCGTGCGCCCGGCGGGACGTTAGCCCAGCCTTCGTTGGCGGCGACCAGCTCGATGTATTCCTTCGAGGTTGCCCATTCGATGAATGCCTTGGCGGCATCAGCCTTCTGGGTGCCGGCGGGGATCGCCAGAGCCCATGCCCACAGCCAGTTGGACCGCTTGCCCAGTCCGTTGTCCGGAGCAAGAGCAAAACCGACACTGTCGGCAACGGTCGAGTCGTTGGGGTTGGTCACGAAGGACGCGGCAACAGTCGCGTCGATCCACATGCCGCACTTGCCCTGCTGGAAGAGCGACAGGTTTTCGTTGAAGCCGTTGGTGGCGTAACCGGCGGGGCCGGATTCATCCATCATGCCTTTGAAAAAGTTCAGCGTGTTCAGCCACGCTTCGCTGTCAAAGGTCGGGTTCCAGTCCATGTCGAACCACTGAGCACCGAACGAGTTCGACATCGCCGTGATAAAGGCACCGCCTTCACCCCAACCAGCTTTGCCGCGAAGGCAGATGCCGTTGATGTCGTTTGCGCGATCGGTCATTGCAGCGGCCGCTTGGCGGATAAAGTCCCAAGTGGGCGCATCCGGCATTTCCAGACCGGCAGCGGCCATCAGGTCGGTGCGGTACATAACCATCGACGATTCACCGTAGAACGGTGCCGCAAACAGGGTGCCGTCGTAGGACAGGCCGCCAGCCATAGCGGGCAGAATGTCCGCCGCGTCATAGTCCGCGCTAAGATCGTTCAGCGGAACCAGCCAGCCGTTTTTGCCCCAGATCGGGGTCTCGTACATGCCGATTGTCATGATGTCGAACTGGCCACCGTTGGTGGTGATGTCGGTCGTGACACGCTGGCGCAGAACGTTTTCTTCAAGCGTCACCCACTCGACATCGATACCCGTCTCGGCGGTGAACTGGTCCGTGTAGCCTTGCATACGGATCATGTCGCCGTTGTTGACGGTCGCAATGGTGATGGTCTCTGCCATGGCGCTGCCTGTAGTCAGCAGGGTAAGCGCGGTCGCCGCACGAAGTGCGTTTCTCACAAACATCCTATACCTCCCTAGTTGGATGTGGTGAGCAACACGCTATCCAATTAATCGACCACGAGTCAATTCTTTATTTTACGCGCGTCAAAAAAGAAAAGTTAAGCGCTTTCACGCATGATAAGTCTCGCCGGATAAACGATTTCTGTCCGGTTGGGCAGCTTGCCGCCGGCCTCGATCAGATCGATGAGCGTCTTCACGGCCCCCTCGGAAACCGATGCATAGTCATGTGCGGCGGTGGTCAAAGGGGGGCAGGTGAATCGCGAAAACGGGTGGTCGTCGTGGGAAGCGAGTCGCAAATTACAGCCCTTAGAGCGGCCCACCTTAAGCCCCAGTTCGAAAGCTCCGACCAGAAACCCGATGGCAAGACGATCGTTCGAGCACAAAATCGTGTCGGTCCGCAGGCCCTTTTCAGCAAGGACCTTCAAAGCGCCCTGCTTGCCGATTTCTTCGAATGCCCATCCAGTTCCGTCGATCTGGATGATGTGTGGTTCTATCCCCTGGCGTTCCATCATGGTCAGGTAAGCGGCGCGGCGTTTGTTGGCATTGGGGTTGGCCGGGTTCTTCATTTCAAAGAATGACGGGGGCTCTCCGGTTCGGCAGAGATACTCTACTGTCTGCATCACGAAGCTAAAATTGTCCGATCCGACAAAGGCTTCGCCAATACCTTCCATGTTACTGTCGAACAATACGGTTGGAACCTCGGCGCAAAATCGTTCAATGGCGCGCTTGTCAGAGGCGCGTCCAAGTGGCGCCAAAAGAACGCCGGCGGGCTTTAACGACCGCAGAGTATCAAGGATCGCGACCTCTTGCTCTGGGCTGCCGTAACCACTGAAGAGCGACGGCTGAAAGCCCGCCTCGACACAACGCATTTCGATTGTACGGGCAATTTCCGCAAAGAAGGGGTCTGTCAGATAGGGCACGACGATACCGACGTTCTTGGTCAGTTTCCGGTTCTGGTTCATCGCGAAAACGTTGGGCCGATAGTCGTAACGCTCTAACGCTGCCTCGATTCGCTGGCGGCTGGACGGTCGAACACTTTCAGGGTCGTGAAAGTACTTTGACACAGTCGGGCGAGAGATCCCGCTGATGGCTGCAAACTCTTCCATGTTGCGAATGCGCTGCCGAGTCATTGCCATGAACCTTTCCAGAATCTTGACCGGAACCTTTCCGACAAGTGTATTAGGTTTGACAGTTTGTTATCGCGCGTAAATATGCAAGAGGTAATGCGAAACGTGGCGATAAGAATGACCGAGGAGACGCAGAAATTGCTGCGTCTGCACCTTTCGGTAAAGATTCAGGTTTGGGTGGCCAGGACCTCTGCCAAGACACTGACGGCGAGTGTTCGGGCGTCGCGTGCCGATGGCACCAACCCGATCGGCCCCCGCATGCGCGCGATCTTTTCCTTGCCGACTCCGATTGCGGTCAGCTCCATTTCGCGGGTCTGACGCGCGCGCTTGCTGCCTTGGGCCCCGATATAAAAGGCATCCGAGTCCAACACGGCCGACAGAATCGGTGGCTCCCAGTCATGGTCGTGGAAAAAGAGCACAACGGCGGTGCGGTTATCGATCCTTAGGTCGGTCGGGACATGGGCATCTTTCAAGTGGCGCGTAGCGCTGCCTTCCCACTCTGCCGATCGCAAAGTCTCTTTGTCCGGCGAAAGAACGGTGTTTGGATAACCGGCAGACTGCACCAAGGCCGCAAAGGTGCTGGCTTCGGGACCTTTTCCAAAGATCAGGAACGCGATCTCGGGTTCTATCCGAATATGAAAGCGGTCGTCATTCCAGCCGGTTTCGCCGGTCTCAGCGACCGAAAACATCCCCGTGGCAGGATCCGCGATCAAGGTGCACGGCGTGCGGTTCGCGTGACGGACCATCACCTCTTTCATGACCGAGGCATCGGGTTCGGGCATCAACAGGATATCCAGCCCACCACCGCAAGGCAGTTGGATATCCTTGAACGGCGAGCCGCGGCCATATCTGATCTGGCGCGGGCTCTGCATGTCGCGGGCCTCTTCGCCGTGCAGAGCGATGTCGCTTTCGACGCAGCCTGACGACAAACTTCCGACCCGTTTTCGGTGGTCAAGGATTGCCATCATTGCGCCGAGCGGACGGTACGACGGGCCGTCGACACCTACAATAATTGCAAGCGTCCCTTTGGCGCCGGTGGCCAGCGCCTCGAGCGGTCGGATAGGCGAGGTGAACGAGATACTGTCCATGATCGAGTGTGAAGACTCCTCGGTGCAACGATATGTCCGGCTGATCAAAGCAGCAAGCATGGACAGCGACTGGTTCGCCTGCCTAATCTAGGGCGATCAAATCGGAGTACACGCCGTGCCGACGACATTGCCAGATAGCATTGACGCCACCATCGCAATGCTTGCGCAACAGGGCTACATCTGCGGTCGCGATCTTGCCACCGTCGCGTTTCTTGGGCTGCGACTGGGCAAACCGTTGTTTCTGGAAGGCGAGGCAGGCGTCGGCAAGACAGAGGTTGCCAAGGCGATTGCCTCCGCGCTGGGCCGAAAGTTAATCAGGCTGCAGTGCTACGAAGGCCTCGACGTATCGAGCGCGATCTACGAATGGAATTTCTCGGCCCAGATGATCGCCATCCGCACAGCCGAAGCGACCTCTATGACGGATCGCGCCGCGCTTCGGGACGAACTTTTCACCGCCGAATTTCTGATCAAGCGGCCGCTGCTTCAGGCGTTGGAGCCGCATGTCGAAGGGCCACCGGTGCTTTTGATCGACGAAGTTGACCGCACCGACGAGCCATTCGAAGCGTTCCTTCTGGAGGCCCTCAGCGACTATCAGGTCACAGTTCCCGAAATTGGCACGATCCGTGCCGAGTCCCCGCCGATCGTGATCCTGACCTCGAACCGCACCCGCGAAGTGCACGACGCGCTAAAGCGGCGCTGTCTTTATCACTGGGTCGATTACCCCGATTTCGACACTGAACTGGC
>JALQXR010000341.1:0-265 GCA_023263105.1 Marivivens sp.
CTGCGCCTCCGGATCGGTCGCATAGGACCAGCGCTCGGGCAGGTCGCAGGTGACGATCCCCGCGAACTCATGGGACGTCAGACCATCGAGGAAGATTGCCAGCATCCCCCCCAGACCTTGCCCCAAAAGCCAACAGTCCTGCATGCCATGCGTGCGCAGAACCGCATGCAGCACGCTGACATAGGTCCGCACGTTGTACAGGTTCGGCTCGATCTTGGCGCTGCGGCCACGGCCCGGCAGGTCAACGACGATGACCTTGAATCCC
>JALQXR010000341.1:280-1471 GCA_023263105.1 Marivivens sp.
GATGCGGCACGATGGGGTCGAAATCTTCGGACCGCCCTGCGATATCGTGGACCAGCAGAATGCTGCGACGCGGGCGTTTGGGCGTGGTCACGACCACATGAATATAGGAATGGGCTCCGTCGATCTCGACCAGCAGCGGTTCCGAATACCTCTCCACCACTAGCGCTCCAGCAACTCCGCGAGCTTGCGCTCGATCAGCGAGACGCGGTCGGTCGGATCGTGGTCTTTCCATTTCTCCAATGCGGCGTCGCTGCGTTCCTGCCAGTAGTCGTCGTCGGTCCACAGCTGGGCAAGTTGGGACACCCACGGAATCGCGACGCTGGGCGGCGGGATCAGACGGGTGTTTTCACGCAAAGGCGCCGGAGCGGCGATCCGGATCGCGCCGTCTCCGAGGTGCTCCGGCAGGCCGCCGTGGTCGGTCGAGACGACGGGAATTCCCAGCGACAGCGCCTCGATCGCGACGCGCCCGCCGCTTTCGTGCCAGAGCGACGGCATAAGCAGCACATGGGTCCGTGAAAAGACCTCGGCCATGTCGGACTGCAACCCGATGGCGTGGATGTTGCGCATCTTTGAAAACGGCAAGCCCGAGCGGCTTTCGGAGTTGGACAGCTTGTTGCGACTTTCAACTACGAAAAACCGCGCCGAAGGCTGGGTCGAGGCCATCATTTCAGCGATCCGGTAGAACAACGTGACACCCTTTTCGTAACTGGGGTTCACGAAGGTGATATGGCGGTTTTCCTTGCGCGGGCGCTGTGCGTTTGGCCGGATGATGAATTTCCCGATGACCGTCGAGGCCAGCTTCATCCGCTCTACATAAAGGTCATGGGTGGCCTTTGAATCGGTAAAGACCAGCGACATATCGGCAAAGGCCCGCTCCAGCTTGTATCCCGGATGGGCAAGGTAAAAGACCATGGGAATGCCGCGCTTTTTGGCGATGACGCGCATTTCCTGTTCCAGCGCCGCATGGCCAAAGGTGATGATGACATCCGGCTTGGTTCTGTCGATCTCTTCCACCAGACGCGGAACCAGTTTTCTGCCCGGCTCGCCCGCGACCTCGGCCACTCTGGTGGATCCGGCGGAAAAGGCGACATGGCGCACGCCACGATCGTTCAGCACCCAGCCGCCGCTGACCACGTCCGGCGAAAAGCCGACCCATTTGAGCATATCCTCGACGGCATCGTATTGGGATTT
>JALQXR010000342.1:0-280 GCA_023263105.1 Marivivens sp.
CCTAGGTCGGTGTTCAGATTAAAGGACAACAGTTCGAATCCCGCGCTGTTCTCGATCCCCAGCCAGTACAGGAACAAGGGTCCGATATCGCTTTCAAAGGCCACGACCATCTGGACCATACCGCCGATGTCACGACGCGCGGCGATGGTCTGGCAGCCGCTGAAACCGTTCGCGAAAATCTGCTGGATCTGCCCCATGGAGCCCGCGACATCGACCCCGATGCTGTCCACGATCGCCGCCGCGAATTCGGAATAATTCGAATCCAGAATCAACTGGTTCA
>JALQXR010000342.1:290-1470 GCA_023263105.1 Marivivens sp.
CTGCGACTGCCGTGGCGGAACCGATGATCGCCAGCGCGGCCAAAGTCGTTCTTAGATGCATGTCATCCTCCCTAAGCCTCTTTGTGCGATGTTAACACGCGGCGCGGGAAAGATTAGGGGGAAAGTGTCGGCGGGCCTTACCTGCCGCAGGACCACTAAAGCGGCATCAAGGCCCAGTAATCGAGGTCCAGAAGCACGTCGGGCAGATATTTGCCGTTGTCGTCGCGCAATTCGCCCGCCCGAGAGCCCTTGGTCGCCACCAGACGCAGGCGGATCGCGCCCACTCCGGCGGCAGGGGTGTCGGATTTGTCCAACACCTGCGACCACGCGCGGATCGTATCTCCGGCAAAGCAGGGATTGGCGTGGGCTCCGGCGTTCAGCCCGACAAGCAGCTGCGCATTCGCCAGACCGTTGAACGACAGCGCGCGGGCCATGCTGATCACGTGGCCGCCATAGATCAGCCGCCGCCCGTCTTCGCGGATGGTGGCGTCAAAGTGGACCTTGGCGGTGTTCTGCCACAGGCGGGTTGCCTGCATATGCTCGGACTCTTCGACGGTGACGCCGTCCACGTGGTCGATGACCTCGCCGACCTCGTAATCGCCCCAGCGGTGGGGCTCTCCCGCCAAGTCAAAGTCATAGCCGGTCATGTCCAGCCCGTCAGGGATCACCAGATCGCCCGCCGAAACAGCCGCCGCAAGGTCGGGGATCACCGTTTCCGGAGCCGGCCCCGACCCGCGCTTGCGGACCATGACCCAGCGGACATAGCTCAGCACGTCTTGGCCGTGTTGGTTGCGGCCCGTCGTGCGCACCCAGACGACGCCCGATTTGCCGTTCGAGTTCTCCTTGACCCCGATCACTTCCGAGGCCGAGGTCAGCGTATCGCCCGCATAGATCGGCCGCAGCCAGCGCCCTTCGGCATAGCCAAGGTTCGCGACCGCGTTAAGCGAGACATCCGGAACGGTTTTCCCAAAGACAGTGTGGAAGGTGATCAGGTCATCCATCGGTGCGGCAGGCAGCCCGCAGGCCCGCGCGAACGTATCCGCCGACGCCAATGCGTGCCGCGACGGATAGAGCGCATGGTACGCGGCGCGCTCGCCGCCCGACACCGTGCGCGGCACGGCGTGGCGGATCACCTGTCCGACGCTGTAGTCTTCGAAGAACCGTCCCGGATTGGTCTTTG
>JALQXR010000343.1 GCA_023263105.1 Marivivens sp.
TGGCCCGGGCCATCGTGCGCGAACCCAATGTCTTTTTGATGGACGAGCCGCTGTCGAACCTTGACGCGGCGCTGCGTGGCGAAATGCGGGTCGAGCTGAGCCAGCTGCACCGCAAGCTGGGCGCGACGATGGTCTATGTCACCCACGACCAGATCGAGGCGATGACCATGGCCGACCGGATCGTCGTTCTGAACGGCGGCAGGGTCGAACAATTCGGCACGCCGATGGAGCTGTACCACCACCCCGCGACCAAATTCGTCGCAGGCTTTATCGGTCAGCCCAACATGAATTTCATTCCCGCCGAGGTTCTGGGCAAGGACGCCAAGGGCCTTTCGGTCGAACTGACCGGCGGACAGCGCGTGGTCCTGCCGGTCGACACGGCAGGCGCCTCTGCGGGCGACAAGGTCGACGTGGGCATCCGCCCCGAGGACCTGCGCATCGGCAAAGGCACGCAGATCGAGGTCAGCGTGCTAGAACGGCTGGGCGGCGCGTCGATCGTCTACGGGCGACTGGGCGACGACATCCGCTGCTGCGCCGCGCTGCAGGGGGATGCGGTCGTGCAAGAGGGTGCGTCGCTGGGCGTCACATTCGCGCCGGAAGCCGCCCATGTCTTTGATGGTGCTGGTCGTGTGTTGCGGCGGCTAAAGGCCCCCGCATCCGCAGCCGCCTGAGGGGGAAGAAAATGCGTATCGTCACTGCCGGTATCGGCCTTCGGGCCGGTCACGTCCTAAGCATCATCCGTGACGCAATGCCCGAGTCGCGGATCGTCGGCTACTATGATCCGCACCCGACTCATCTGGACATGATCGGCGCCGACATCCCCGCGTTCCCGTCGGTCGAGGCGATGCTGTCCGAAACCGCGCCCGACCTGTTCCTTGTCGGCTCTCCCAACCGGTTCCACCTTGAACAGATCAAGGCAGGTCTGGCCGCCGGAGTGCCCCATATCCTGACCGAAAAACCGGTGGTGATTTCGAAAGAGGAAACGCTGGCGCTGGCCGAGGCATTGGCCGCCCACCCAAAGAGCAAGGTCGCCGTGGGGCTGGTGCTGCGCTATTCCCAGCACATGGTCGATCTGCGCGCCGCGCTGTCCCAAGGCGTCCTTGGCCGTATCGCCAGCCTTGAAGCCAACGAACACATCGCGCCCTATCACGGCGCTTTCTTCATGCGCGACTGGCGCCGGACCCATGCCAATTCGGGCGGCTTCCTGCTAGAGAAATGCTGCCACGACATCGACCTTTACAATATGATCACAGGCTCTCGCCCGCGCCGGGTCGCGAGCTTTGGCGGGCGGCGGTCATTCCTCCCCGACCACGCGCCCGCCTCCAATTCCGAAAGCGATATCTTCCACGTGAAGAAATCCGTCTGGGACAGCGTTGACGACCCGTTTCGCTCCGACGGGGATATCATCGACTTTCAGACCGCGCTGTTCGACTATGAAAGTGGCGCCAGCCTTGCGTTCCACACCAACC
>JALQXR010000344.1 GCA_023263105.1 Marivivens sp.
AATCATAGGTGCCAGCACGCCAACTCATACACAGATACAGTCGGTCTCCCTCTCCAAAGTTATGCACACACACACACACACACACACACACACATGATGGATGCAGCTTGGGTGCGCGAGCCGGGCAAAGTGTATGAGTGGATCCGGGGGGCAGCAGCGACGCCGCTGGTCATGGTGGCAGACCCGGAGGAGGGGGGGCGGCCCTGCGCATCGGTTACGGGGATGGACCGTATCCTGCATGCGGCCTGGGACCCCATAATGCGCAAATACGCAGGGGATGAGCAGGAGCCCTGCCCGGAGGCCTTTATGCGGGAGTATGGCCGATTCGTCGAACACGTCCCGATGGTGGTGAAGCCGCTGACGGCGGCCCGGCTGAGGAAGCGGCTGCGGAAGATGGGCACCAAGACGGCGTGTGGGCTGGATGGATGGGCGGTAGCAGACCTGCTGCAGTTGCCCGACAGTCTCCTGCAGAAGATCGTGGACATCCTGATCATCGTGGAGGAGGTGGGGACATGGCCGGAGGGTCTGGAGCGGGGGTACATCTCCCTCATCCCTAAGGGGGAGGGCATGATGCCCCTACAGATGCGCCCGCTGTCAGTCTTGGCGCAGCTGTACCGCGCCTGGGCGGGTATGCGCATGGAGGAGGCAATGCTGTGGCAGGAACATTGGGCCCATCCGCTGTCCTATGCCTTCCGGCCCAAGCGAGGGGCCTTGCACGCAGCCAGCCTGCTGGCCCTGCTGATCGAGCTCCATCACCTGATTGGGCGCAGGTTCGGGGGCATAGGCCTGGACTACATCAAGTGCTTCGACTTAATACCCCAGGCAGTTCTTCTTCGTCTGGCGGAGGCACAGGGCATGGACCAGGGGGTACTGAGGGCCCTGGCGGCCATGTACAGGCAGCTGCGGCGCTGTTTCAAGATCGTGGGCTGCTGTGGGGCCTTCTTTGCGGCCACGAATGGCATTCTTCAGGGGTGTCCGATGTCGGTCATCTGCATCAACCTGCTGACGTCCGTCTGGATGCGCGCCGTGGACTACCTGGGTCAGCCAGTGACGGTAACGGTTCGCGCGCTCCCTCCGCTGCTGCAGGTGGCAGCGGCTCAGCCGGGTCAGCGGCGGCCGGGCCTACGCCCGGCGGCGATGGCGGCGGCGGCGCCACCCCGGTGCCGCTGGACAGCCTTCGGATCAGGGGTCGACCAGGTGTGGCATCTACAGCATGCAGCGGCCTGCGGCTGCGCGGGCGGGGCCTCGCTCCCAGCGCACCCACGCGCAGCTTTCGACCCGGGGGCGGCAGATGATGTTGCGGATGCGAGGGCGGCCCTGGCGGCGGCGCCGCAAGCACAACCAGCACCGGGCGCGCGTCCACGACCCCTCGGCCCAGCACGGCCACCGTCCCCGCCACCAGAGCCCCGGGGGGAAGTGCCCCCACCGCCGCTGGCGCCGAGGTCGCTAACCCTGCAGGT
>JALQXR010000345.1:0-230 GCA_023263105.1 Marivivens sp.
AGCCGCTTTTGCAGGGCGTTCAGAACCGTCAGACCGCCCAATCCACTGTCAAAGACTCCGACTGCCATGTGTTGTTCCCCTGTAGCGTGGCTCGAATTCATATCCCATCACCGTGGGGTCCACGGTATCGGGACTCAACCCATATGTGGCTTTGCGCAGGAAATCCATGCATGCTGTCGGGTCGCCCTTCAGTCGGTCCAGATCGGCCTTGGCGATCGGTTCGCCGACAA
>JALQXR010000345.1:240-1442 GCA_023263105.1 Marivivens sp.
TGGTTCCGACGCGGGCCCTGAATTCGCGGATCAAAAGGCCCATCCGCAACGTGGAATGTAGCCGGCTGGCCAGCTGGAACAGCCGGCTGTTTGCGCCTTCGAAATAGACCGGCACCACAGTCGCCCCGGACTTTGCGATCATCTTTGCCGTGAAATTGCGCCAGACAGGATCCATCGGAGGCGATTTGCGATCCAGTGCCGTCGACACTGTCCCGCCCGGGAAAATGCCGATCGCCCCGCCCCGTGCCAGATAGTCCACCGCATCGGCGCGGGTTTTCATATTCAGCTTTGCGGCCTCTTTCGATTCCTCGAAAGAGATCGGCAGGATGACGCGCTCTAGATCGGGGGCGCGCATGAAAACCGAATTGGCAAGGATACGGAAATCCCCGCCGCGACGTTCCGACAGGATCCGGCCCATCAGCAGCCCGTCCAATATCCCGTAAGGGTGGTTTGACACCACGATCAAGGGTCCGGTTTCGGGAATACGCTCCAGCGTTCCGCCGACCACGTCCAAGCCGATTCCGTAGCGTTCGGTGATCACCCTCCAGAAATCGCGGCCCTCGGCGACTTCGTCGCTGTAGCCGCGCACCTTTCGGATCAGTTTCAGGCGACCGGTGACGTTTTCCATCACCCGAATGACCGCCCGTCCACCGCGGGAAGAGGCCGAATTCGCGTAAGTGATATCACGCGCGATCTGACGTTCGTTCATCTGACCCCCGACACATCCGCCCGTCAACTTCACTGGGCCCTGTCGTCAGTTAAGCACCACTGCTACTCGGCTGCAACTTTGTGCGTTGGCGATTTGAGAGCGGACAACAGTTCATCCCTGCGCTTTTCGAACTTGGCGACGGCGGCTTCCTTGACCGGACCGTAGCCGCGGATCTCTAGCGGAAGGCGCAGCAGTTCGGCCGCGACGTCGCGATTGTCGGCCCGAACCTTTTCACGCACCAGCGCCATATCGGCTTCAAACTGGGCGATCAGAGCGCGCTCCATCCTGCGTTCGTCGGTTCTGCCGAACGGATCGAACGCCGTGCCACGCAGCACCTTCATCCGTGCCAAGAAAGGCATCAGAACCTCGAAGCTCTTGCCAAATGTGCGCTTGACCGGTCGACCGTCCGCGCCGGTGCGCGAAATGATCGGCGGAGCCAGATGATAGCTGAGCTTAAAGTCGCCTTCGAAGGTCTCGTTCGCCTTGGCCCTGG
>JALQXR010000346.1 GCA_023263105.1 Marivivens sp.
GGCCCGCTTTCTTTCCATCAAACGCGCGCGGGACCTTCTTTTGCGCGAACGCCAGATCGAGGCAATGCTGCAGAACGCGCTTGCCGGTATTCTGACGCTTGATCCCGACGGCACGATCGTTTCGGCCAACGCAGAAGCACGGGTGCTTTTGGCCCAAGGCGATCAAAAGATTGTGGGCCAAAACATCCTGCAATACATTCCCGATTTGAATTTGTCCCAACAGTTGCAGCGCCGGGCCGTCAACGGCGCCTCTCTGAGCGGAGCCGCGCGTTATGTGGATATTGGCCTGACCCGTTGGGAGGCCACCAACAACGAAAGCCGCCTGACTCTGATCCTTCAGGACGTCACCGAGCAGCGGCGCGCACAAAAATCGCTGAAGGAAAAGGAATCCCGCTGGAGCAAAGCCATGAACAACGCCGAAATCGGCGTGTTCGAGGTCAACCTGCGCACTGGAAAATCTTTCGTCTCCGAGGCGTGGCTGGCGCAAATGGGGTTAGTAGGAACGCCCCCCGACTTTGACACCCAAGCGTATTTCCTGAGCTGTATCGTCGAGGATGACAAGGCAGAGTTCCTAGCCAAGGACGCGGCGTTGATCGCCGGCAAGATTCATCGGGTTGTTCAGGATTTCCGGGTCCTCATTCCCGGCAAAGGTATCCGCTGGCTGCACAGCGAAGCAGAAGTCCTGTTAGACCCCGAGACCCACGAGCCGTCACGCATGATCGGCACCCAGTCCGACGTGACCGATGCAAAGTTGTCCAAAGACGCGCTGATCGCCAGCGAAGAACGATTCCGCAGCGCCTTCGACATTGCGCCGACCGCCAACCTTCTGGTCGACGACCTGTACTTTACGATCCAGATGAACGTCGGCATGCGGGCGATAGCGCGGACGAAACTGGGGATAAAATCCAACAATCCCTCGCTTGAAAAGATCTTTGGCAATGCCTGGAACGAGATCAAGGCAGAGCTAGGCATCCTGTCCCGCACCGGCGAGACGATGTTCCACAAAGAGATAGAACGCCAACGGACCGGCGGCCGGTCCATCTGGCTGGATGTACGGGCGAGCCTGTTGCCCGAAGACGGGTCAGGGCGGAACTCTTATTTGCTGCAGATTCTGGACACGAGCAAATTCAGGCTGATCGATCAGGTCAAAAGCGAAATCATCGCCACTGTCAGTCACGAATTGCGGACGCCGGTGACGTCGATCAAAGGGGCGTCGGACATCCTTACCGCCTCGACCAACTCGGCCCTGAGCGACGTCGAGATGCGGCTGATCGACATCATCCGCCGAAATGCGGTCCGCCTGACGGAATTGATCACCGATATCCTTGATCTAGAAGCGATCCAGTCGGGCCAGTTGGTGCTGCATCTGGACGATGTGGCGGCGGATACCTTGGTCAGCGAGACGCTCGAAACCCTGATGCCCTACATCA
>JALQXR010000347.1 GCA_023263105.1 Marivivens sp.
ACTCGACATAGGCTTCGTAGGCAAAGCACTGCCCCAGCGCCTTGGCCTCGTTGTAGAAGGCATCGCAGGTGCCCGCGTCGGCGGCGGCGCCTCCGCCTCCGGCGACCGCATCGGTGCGGGTTGCGGCCTCGGGCTGGACAAGGGCCGCCAGCAGGGTGGATTGCGACAGGATCTCGCGCATCGGGATGGCAAAGTTGACGCTGTCGCGCTTTGAACCGGCGTGGTGCAGCCCGATGACCCGCTGCAGCGAGGCGTCGATCACCGGCGATCCGGAATTGCCCGGCAGCGTGTCGCAGGTATGCAGCAGGCGGCTTTGCGACAGGGCCGGGGTATTGGCCTTGCACTTCTCGCGGCTGATGCGCTGGGCCTCGCCCATCGGGTGGCCGATCACCCAGTAGGGATCGCCGTCACGCGGCTCGCGGTCCGACAGCGCCAGCTTGCCATAGACCTCCGACGGATCGCCCAGAACCTCGAGCACCGAATAATCCAGCTCCTTCGAGGTCTCGACCGGCACCGGGATCACGGTGTATTTCCGCGTGCCCTCGTCGACGCCCTGCTGGGTATAACCGGCCACGAACTGCACCGCGTCGATCCGCGTCGCCCCGGCCTTTTCATTGCCCAGAATACCCGGGACGCAATGGTGGTTGGTCAGGATATGCTTGTCCGAGACGATGAAGGCCGTGCAGGGGAACACGCCCTTGTCGGTCAGGATGTCCAGCCGCCCCACCGCCTGCCCCATGCGGGCAAACACGCTGTCCGGAGAATAATTGCGGATGGATTCGTTGTTGTAACTGCCAACCGCAAGCTCAAGCTCGATCTCCCCGCCCGCCGACTGGTTGCGGTTCAGAACCACATTCCCGAAACTCCCCCGGTCAAAACCAAACAGATCCTGCGCATGCACCGCACCGGACGTCGCAAGGACGGTCAGCAGGGCAAGCAGCAGGGTTGCGGGGCGTGGCATCAGGTGTCTCCGGGGCGCAGCTCATAGGCGCTTTCCTGCCGATGATCCGGGACAGGGCCGGGGCATGTCAACGGCCTTGACCCTGAGCTAAGGGATTCCATACCACCTCAGCCCCGTAATCGCGCAGAAAGCACACCACATGGGAGAACGGGATTTCGTGTCTTTTCCTTAGGTTGCCCAGTTAGCCCCAGTCAGCCCCAGTCCGCCCCAGTCCGCCCCGGTCAGCCCCTGCCGCGCGCCGCCGGTCAGCGGAACCATGCATCCCAGCCGTCCAGATAGGCGCTGACCAAGGGGTGGGTCTGCAGGTTGTTGACCTCGGCGGGCAGCCGCGCGGTATCCGGCGCAAAGACCAGACCGGCCGGCCATGTCTCGGGTGTCTGATACCGCAGACCCGGCGGAAACTCGGGTTCGGGCGGGATCACCCTTGCACCGGGGGCGGCAATCACAAAGCCCCAAAGCCCG
>JALQXR010000348.1 GCA_023263105.1 Marivivens sp.
ACGGGCCGGTCCGAATCGGACCGCGAAACGGCGAAAACTACAACCTACTGTAATTTATGGATTATTTTCCACCCTGACGCCGATCTCGGAGCGCCAGCTGCGCGGCGGAAAGTCGCGCAACGGGAACCCGAAACGGCGAACAGGACACATAGTCAAAGCCTTCGCGCCGGCAGAAATCGATGGCTGTCCGGCTCCCGCCGTGTTCGCCACAGATCGACAGGACGACATCCTTGCGGCCTTGGCGGCCCCGCTCTGCCCCGATCGAAAGAAGCTCTCCTACCCCGTCGATATCCAGCGTGTGGAACGGGTCCTCTTCGTAGACATGAGCCTGCACATAGGCCGACATGAACCGCCCCGCGTCATCGCGCGACAGGCCATACGTCATCTGGGTCAGGTCGTTGGTGCCAAACGACAGGAACGCCGCGTGCTGGGCGATATCTGCGGCGCGCAGTGCGGCGCGCGGCGTTTCGACCATCACGCCCAGCCGATAGGTGAACGACGTCCCGCTTTCCACTTTGACCGCAGCAGCCACCGCGTCGATGCGGGCCTTGACCAGTTCTACTTCGCGCATGGCCGAAACCAGCGGGATCATGATCTCGGGGACGACTGCTTCGTCCGAGCGGCTGGCGACCACCGTGGCTTCGAAAATCGCGCGGGCCTGCATGTCGTAGATTTCGGGATAGGTCAGACCAAGCCGCACGCCGCGCATGCCCAGCATCGGGTTGTATTCCGAAAGTGCCTCGACCCGTGCGGTCACGTCGGCCAGCGGCACGGCAAGCTGTTCGGCAAGGTCCCGCAGCCCGGGTTTGTCGGTCGGCAGGAATTCATGGAGGGGCGGGTCAAACAGACGGATACAGACCGGCTTGCCCGACATGATTTCGAACAATTCGGTGAAATCGGCCCGCTGCATCGGCAAAAGACGATCCAGCACCGCGCGCCGGTCCTCGGCGCTGTCGGCAAAAATCATCTCTCGCATCACGCCCAGACGGTCGCCGTCAAAGAACATATGTTCGGTCCGGCAGAGCCCGATCCCCTGCGCATCGAAATTGCGCGCGGTCTTTGCGTCGGCGGGCGTGTCGGCATTGGCGCGCACCCCGATATCGCGGTAATCGTCGGCCCAAGACAGCAGCCTGCGCACGCAGTCGTCCAGAGCCGCTTCCAGCATCGCGGGCTCGCCGGACAGGACCTCTCCGCTGGTGCCGTCGATGGTGATGATGTCCCCTTCCTGGAACACGCGGTCACCGGGGGCGGTCATGACCTTTTTCTTGCGGTCGATAACAAGGTCCGAGGCCCCGACAACGCACGGCAGACCCAGACCGCGGCCGATCACCGCCGCGTGGCTGGTGATGCCGCCACGGACCGTCAACACCGCCTGCGCGACATGCATGCCGCGAATATCCTCGGGGCTGGTTTCCCA
>JALQXR010000349.1 GCA_023263105.1 Marivivens sp.
CGTGCCGCCCGATGGACAGGGCGCTGTGACGGCGCGCGGGCTCTCCGATCAGGACGACCCCGCCTGCGGGCGCAATCGCCTCTGACACGGCGGACAGAGGGGTGCCGACGATACAGCGCACCAGCCTGATGTCTTTGGTTCCGTCGGTGGCCACGGTCAAAAGCCGCGTCAGGGCGGCAGAGTGGCCCTGCGCCCGAAGCCCCAGCTGAACGGCGTCCTGCCAGTCGACGATCCAGACCGGAGCATCGCTCTGGGCGGGGCCCAGCCGGTCAACCCATGCGCCCGACGAACGGGGGCCACGGCCCATGTTGCGGCGGCCCAAACCGTCGATAGAGGCGCCTTGGGTCGGGTCCGCTCCGTCGTGGACCAGCGTCGTTGCAGTCGGGGCAAGTCCGGCCAAAAGCCGCAATCCGTCCACCAGCCCGCGCCGGTCGCCGTCGCTCAGCACCCTGTCGATTTGCGGAGCCCTCGGGTCCGACAACCAGCCCTTGACGATCAGATGACGCGGCGCAACCGCGGGGTCGGCAATCCCGCCGTAGGGGCGGGCGGTGACCATCGGCCAAAGCCCCGACTGGACCATCCTTCGGGGCAGGTCCGGTCCGACTGTCAGGCCTACCGAGGGGCCGGTCAGATCAAGCGGAACGCGGGTCAGGGCGATCCGGTCGATCCGGCGGCCAGCGCCGCGCTCGACCGCGTCAATCCGCCCCGCAACAGGTGCGTAAAGCGCGCGCCAAGGCCGCGACTTGTCCGCTGCAAGACACTGAAATGCTTGTACGATCTGCCCGACTTCGACCATCACTTCGGGCCGCATGCGCCGTGCATCGTCACCAGCGATGACGACCTCGGACGGAGGCGCGATGTCGATGATCTCTGGCGGGGCAAAGGTCGACACTTCGGGTTCGACTCCCTTTGTTGCAGCTTTTCCAGTCCGGTCAGTGTGGCCCGAACGCCGCCAAGGCGACTTGATCAGGATCAAATCCCTTCGCGGGTCCGGTTGCTAAACTGGCTGCGTATTTGTGGGAGGATACCTATGTCCGCTTTTTCCGTATTGCTTCGATTGTTCGTTTTGTCGCTAGGGCTGGCTACAACGGCGGTGCAGGCACAAGAGGCCCCCGCCACCCCGTCACCAGAAGAGGTTCTGGCGCAGATTCAGGCGCAATGGGCGTCGTCGCGCCTGTGCGGGGTGTCATTCGACGCCCGGGTTTCTTGACTTTGCTGGCGCGGACGGCACGGCGGCCGGCGTCGTCGACGGGGCGCACCCGACGGGCTCGACCGTCGAATGTGCGGCCTGCCATGCCACCGATCCGGCGGTCTTTGCAAAAGTGGTCTTTCCGTCCGGCGCCGAGATCGAGCACGGCAGCGGTTCGGGCACCTGCATGACCTGCCATCAGGGCCGCGCCAGCGGGGCGACGGT
>JALQXR010000350.1 GCA_023263105.1 Marivivens sp.
GTGACGCTGTTGACGATGGTCGTCGTGGTGCCCGCCGCCTATGCCTATGCGCGGCTTGAGTTTCCGTTCATGCGCGCGTCGCTCGGGGTGTTTCTTGGCGTGAACATGTTCACCGGCGCGGTGCTGCTGATCCCGCTGTACCGCGTGCTGCGGACGTTGGGCCTGTTGAACAGCTATTGGGCGATGATCGTGCCCGGTGTTGCGTTCCTGATACCCACCGGCATCTGGCTGCTGCGGTCCTATCTGGAGCGTATCCCGCGCGAACTGGAAGAGGCCGCTTTCGTCGACGGAGCGTCCCGTTTGTACACGTTGCGCCGCGTGGTGATCCCGCTGGCCGTGCCCGGTCTGATCGTGGTGTCGACCAGCGTCTTTATCGCCGCCTATGCCCAGCAGTTCCTGTTTGCCATCACCTTCAACAACCAGCGCGAATACCAGCCGCTACCCGCCGGGATCTTTGAATTCGTCGGCTACCAGGAAGTGACCTGGAACGAAATGATGGCCGCCTCTCTGACCGGCATCCTGCCCGTCATGCTGATCTTCCTGTTCCTGCAAAAGTACCTGATCGCAGGTCTGACCGCGGGCGCAGTGAAAGAATGACCACCACCTCAATAAGTTCAACCAAGGGAGTACTACCAATGAGGACCATTAAGACACTGACCGTCGGGGCTGCACTTGTTTGCGGCAGCGCCCTGTCGGCACAAGCCGAAGAACTGCACTTCATCATGTGCGGCGGCGAAGTTCGCGCAGCCGATCAGGCGGTGATCGACCAGTTCATCGCGGACCACGACGGCGTCACCGTGAATATGGAGGCGGTTCCGTGGGGCACCTGTCAGGACAAATCCATGCAGCTTGCCGCTGCCGGTGACCCGCCCTCGATCGCCTATATGGGCAGCCGCACCCTGCGTCAGCTGGCCAACAACGACCTGATCGTTCCGGTGACCTTCACCCCCGAACAGGAAGCGGCCTACCAGCCCGGCGTTCTGTCCACCGTGACGGTCGGCGGCCAGTACTGGGGCATCCCCCACGCGTTCTCGACCAAGGCGCTGTACATCAACTGTAACGTCGTCGAGGCCGCCGGTGCCGAATGTGCCGCGCCCGCCACTTGGGAAGACCTTGTCGCACTGGCGAAATCCGTGACCGACAACACCGACGCCTCGGGCATCGGGATCGCGGGCAAGGACTTTGACAACACGATGCACATGTTCCTTGATTTCCTCTATTCGAACGACGGCATCGTGTTCGACGCGGACGGTAATCCGGCTCTGGACAGCCAGCAGACCCGCGAAACGCTCCAGCTTTATGCGGACCTTTTGCCCTACATGCAGTCCGGCCCGACCGAGTGGGAACGCGACCAGATGAAGGACCTGTTCAACGACGGCCAGATCGCAATGTATGTCACCGGTC
>JALQXR010000034.1:0-10712 GCA_023263105.1 Marivivens sp.
CGTCCGTTGGCGCGCACCGCCTTGCAGACAAGACTGAACGGAGCGAGCCCCTCGTTCGGGGCCAGTCCGGTAAAGTCGTTGGTCAGCAGCGTGCCCCAACCGAACGACACCCGCACACGGCCACGGAACTGGTTCGACAGTTCTTCGATCTTTTCCACGTCCAACCCGTCCGAGAAAATGACCAGCTTCTGGGTCGGGTCTTCGCCGCGGCTTTTCCACCAGCGGATGGCGGTTTCGGCGCCCTTGGCGGGATCCCCGCTGTCGATGCGGATGCCGGTCCAACCGGCCAGCCAGTCCGGCGCCTTGTCCAGAAAACCGTCGGTCCCGTAGGTGTCGGGCAGGATGATGCGCAGGTTTCCGTCGTGTTCTTCGTGCCAGTCGGCCAGAACGCGATAGGGCGCGTCGCGCAGGGCGTCATCGCCCTCGGCCAGCGCGGAATAGACCATCGGCAGTTCGTGGGCATTGGTGCCGATCGCTTCGATATCGCGACGCATGGCGATGCGGCAGTTCGACGTGCCGACGAATTTATCGCCCAGTCCTTCGATCATCGCCTGCACGCACCAGTCCTGCCAAAGAAAGCTGTGCCGACGGCGGGTGCCGAAATCCGCAAGCCGCAGGTCGGGGATCTGGCGCAGCCTTTCGACCTTTTCCCACAGCTTTGTCATCGCGCGGGCATAGAGCACCTGCAATTCGAACTTTCCCATGTGCTGCAGCACCGCGCGGCTGCGTAGCTCCATCAGCACCGAAAGCGCGGGGATTTCCCACAGCATGACCTCTGGCCACGTGCCTTCAAAGGTCAGTTCGTACTGCCCGTCGCGCTTTTCCAAATGGTAGTCCGGCAGGCGCAGGTTTTCGAACCATTCCATGAATTCCGGCCGGAACATCTGCCGTTTTCCGTAGAACGTGTTGCCGCGCAGCCAAGTGCTTTCACCCCTGCTCAGCGACAACGACCGGATGTGGTCCAGTTGTTCCCGCAGTTCGCCTTCGTCGACCAATTCGGCCAGACGGATGTGCTGGCTGCGGTTGATAAGGCTAAAGGTGACCGTCGTGTCGGGGCTGTTGCGCAGGACCGACTGGCACATCAAGAGCTTATAGAAATCGGTGTCGATCAGGGACCGGACAATCGGGTCGATCTTCCACTGGTGGTTCCAGACGCGGGTGGCGATATCGACCAAGTCGGCCTCCGTTCAGATGTCCGGGCCGGCCCCGGTTCACAGAGTGGTTTACGAAACGCGGACCCCGCCTGTCCAGCCAGCTTAGGTAATTCGTGCGACCACGTAGTCGGCAAGATCGGCCAGCATGTCGCGGATCGGGTGATCGGGCAACAGGTCCAGCTGGGCCTTTGCATGGGCCGCCCAGCGCAGTGCCTCGATACGGGTGTCCTCTAGCGCGCCGTGTCGCGTCAGGATGCCCAAAGCGGTTTCCAGATCGCCGTCTTCCTGCTTGCCCTTGGCGATGGTCCGCTCCCAAAAGGCCCGTTCGGTCGCGTCCGCCTTTGCCACGGCCTTGATCAGCGGCAGCGTCAGTTTCTTTTCGCGGAAATCGTCGCCGGTGTTTTTCCCGATCGCCGAGGTGCCGCCGTAGTCCAGCAGATCGTCCACCATCTGGAACGACACGCCCAGCGCGTCGCCGTAATCATAAAGCGCGCGCACCTGCGCTTCGTCGACACCTGCGATGACGCCGCCTACCTCGGTCGCGGCCGAGAACAGGGCCGCGGTTTTGCCACGCACGACCTTCAGGTAGGTTTCTTCGGTCGTGGCCAGATCGCGGGCGGCGGTCAATTGCAGAACCTCACCCTCGGCGATCGTGGCCGAGGCATTGGCAAGGATGTCCAGAACCCGAAGCGAGCCGGTCTCGACCATCAACTGGAACGACCGCGCAAAGAGGTAATCCCCGACCAGCACGCTGGATGTGTTGTCCCACAACAGGTTGGCCGTCGGGCGCCCGCGGCGCTGGCTGCTTTCGTCGACCACGTCGTCGTGCAGCAGGGTGGCGGTGTGGATGAATTCGACCGTGGCGGCCAGATGGATGTGGAACGGCCCGCCGTAGCCGCACAGCTTTGCCGCGGCCAGCGTCAGCATCGGACGAAGCCGCTTGCCCCCCGCTTCGACAAGATGGGCAGTGACCTCGGGAATACGGGGCGCATGTTCGGACGCCATACGTTCGCGGATCATTGCATTGACCTGCGCCAGTTCGCCCGACAATTCCTCGGCCAACCGCTCATGCGGTTTTGTCGCAGTATGATCGAGGCTCATGCGGCTCTCCGTCTGATTCATGGACAAACTCGCTCTTGATGCATAGGTCTGTAGCATGAAGGAATTGCTCCGTACGACCGACCCGACTGCCATCTCGTTTGCCAAGGCTCTCTTGGACGGGGAGGGTATAGACTGCTTCGAATTCGACGTAAATATGAGCATCCTCGAAGGTGGGATCGGAGTCTTTCCGCGCAGGCTTATGGTGTTGGACGACGATCTGGACGATGCGCGGACAGTTCTGGTCGATAATGGCATCGATCTGGGACGATGAGCGCAGGGCCGCCGATGGACCTCTCGCATGACGATTTTCTGGGTGGCCGGCTGCGGCTGGCCCAACCCCGCACGGGATACCGCGCAGGAATCGACCCGATCCTGTTGGCTGCCGCCACCGATGCGACTGGCGGGCAGTCGGTGCTTGAACTGGGATGCGGGGCCGGTGCCGCTCTCTTGTCGCTGGGACGCAGGGTCAACGGCCTGTCCTTGACCGGTGTCGAACTGCAACCGGACTATCACGAACTGGCGCGACTGAACGCCGAAGCCAACGCGATCAAGGCAACGATAATCCTTGGCGATCTGCGGGCTTTGCCTGCCGACCTGCGCCAACAGCGGTTCGACCACGTCATCATGAACCCCCCCTACTTTGACCGTGCGGCAAGCAGTGCGGCCGAAGACGCGGGCCGCGACATCGCGCTAGGAGGAGAAACGCCCTTGGCCGACTGGATAGACGTGGCGGCGCGTCGGCTGGCCCCCCGCGGGCACCTGACCATGATCCAGCGCATCGAACGCCTGCCCGAGGTATTGGCGGCGGCATCCAACAGGCTTGGGTCGGTGGTTCTGTGCCCGATCGCCGCCCGCACGGGGCGCGACCCAAAGCTGTTCCTGCTGCAGGCCCGCAAAGGCGGACGCGCCGCGTTTCGCTGCACGCCGCCAATGATTCTGCATCGCGGATCGGTTCACGAAAAAGACGGCGATGATTACAGTCCCGACGTTTCCAATGCCTTGCGAAACGGGGCGGGTTTGCCTGTTTTTCAGACCGGTTCCTGACGGTCGATCACCATTCATTTCGATTTCGTGATCGTGCTGCCTCGCAGCGTGACAGAGCCGTTTTTCTGTGATGGACTGGACCTATCGCAACACATGAGAGGAGTACACGATGACCGTAAGTTCGCATCTGGAGGAACTGAGGAAGAAGCATAAGAACCTCTCGGATGCAGTCGAGGCCGCTCTTCGCAGCCCGTCGAGCGATGACCTCGAAATTGCCCGAATGAAGAAGCAAAAACTTCAACTGAAAGAAGAGATTACTCGCCTCTCAACCTGATTATTAAGAACCGCGGGCGCTGGCGGTTGCCGCCAGCGCCGCTCCTGCCGTGATTAGGACGGCAGCCAGGATCAGCGTACCGCTGAGCGCTGCCATGCCGGCCGCAACCATCGCGCCGGTCGATATCAGGGGCGCTGCGTAAGAGCTGACGCCCAAAAACTGGATGTCGCCCCGTTTCACCCCGTAATCCCAGACATAGAATGCCAGCCCGACCGGCCCCAGCCCCAGCGCAACCATGCTGAGCCAGCCGATACTGGCCGTGGGCCATACGGTTGTTTCCCACATCAGATGCGCCGGAACAGACAAAGCTGCGGTCGCAAGGCAAAAAACGGTAACCACTGCTGTCGGGACTTCACCGAAACCCCGCGACCCGACCGAGTAGATCGACCACGTAAAGGCACATAGCAATGCCAGCGCGTATCCGGTGATCGCGTCCGAGGCAAAGTCGACCCCCTTGCCCGCGACAATGATCGCGGCTCCGGCAAAGCCCACCAGACCGCCAATGATGTGCAAGGGCCTCAGCCTTTCGCCGGGAAGAAGGCCGGACAGCAGCACGATGAACAGCGGCCAGAGGTAGGCGATCAGGCTTGCCTCGGCGGCGGGGGCAAGCCGCAGAGCCGAGAAGTACAGGAAATGATATCCAAACAGTCCGGCGGTCCCGAAGGCATAGACCTTTAACGGCTGACGCATCAGCAGCGGAAAGCCTCCGGTGGCGGCGGTGTAGATCAACCCGATCCCTCCGCCGATTGCGAAACAGACCGCATTTAGCTGGAACGGCGGCACCGGCGCGGTCCCGACGGTCAAAAGCGCCAAAAGCGCCCATAAAAGCACGGCTACAAATCCGACCGCGGTGGCTTTTGTTCTAGTCATCGTTCCTGCATTCCTAGTGTGTCACGTCCGGCCAGAGACCCGCGCGGCGATGACCTTTTTCGTCACCTCATAGCGCAGCCGGAAGTCGGGTGAATTCGCGCCCTTTTGCTGGCTGACCTGCAACATGGACATGAATGGCGCCCCGTTCATTTCGCCCAGAATCGGACCATCGTCGGTGTGCATGACATCAAAGCCGATGAGCCCAAGATCCGGAAACGAGTCATGCGCCCGCTTACACAGCTCCACAACCCGATCCCAATTCGGAATCTGACGCCCCGTTGCCTGAACGCTCTCGACCGGCCAATGAGTGCGATCGGGCAGGCATCGCGTGCTCGTGACGCGGACAACACCCAACCGGCCCTCGTGATCGATGGCAGCAACCGCTCGGGACGCGGTCGGCGTGTTATTGTCGTGGCTCGCCCCGATAGCCGGCAGCCTCTGCGCCGCGAACAACACCTCGGGACCGTCTTCGCCCTGCAGCGTCACGACCCGCGAACAGCCGACCGCCTTGCCCAACAGATCCGTCAGGTCACGGTGGTTTCGGACCCGTTCTTGCAGCATGTAGCCGGTGTGCCAGACATCCGCGATATGCGCGGCGACCTGCTTTATCGAAAGCTCTTTGCCGGTCGACATTCGGATCTTTGTGCCGTCATCCGACAGGCCGTCAAAGGATAACACCCCTAGCGCAAGGGACGAATCGACAGGTTTGCCGAAAATTGGGTAGTTGTCCCGATTGCCCAGAAAGCGCTCTAGCTCCTCGGCATTATCCAGCAGGTCACAGCCCGTGTGGGCCTTGCCCCTGTAGACCGCTTTGGTCCGGACGGTTTTGACCCCTGCATCGGCCATGGCTTTTTCGAAGTGCAACTTGTCGTGAAACAGTCCGCGATACTTTGCAAAAGACGCAGGTCCAGCGATGTCGCGGCAAAAATCCTGATTTCGAGACAGAGGAACATAGGTTGCCTTTGCGCGGCGATAGTTCTCAGGCTGATCGAGCCGATAGAGGTAGTATTCCTTGGGCGAAAACGGAGTGGCGCCAAGCCGTGCCCTGAGGATTTGCAGCATTTGCCGGAAAGGAGAGGGCCCGCCCGCCTCCACCATCGCCCGCATTGCCTTATCGATGGCAAACTGGTTCGACCCCATGGCGGTATAGAACTCGGAAGACATTGTCGCTGGGTCCTGCTCGCTTGGATCGCGCGCTTTGGGCGCGGCTTACCAATTGATAACGAAGAATCCGCTGCCCGAGAAGGGGCGCAAATCACCGCTTGGGGTCAGGCCCTTGCTGCCCCGGACATGCGGCGGGCAATTTCGTATCGGGCCAGAAACTCTGGCGACTTGCCGCCCACCTGGATCGATCCCTGCAACAAAGAAAAGAACGGATTACCGTTCATCTCGCCCAGGATCGGGCCGCGGTCGGTATGCATGACGTCGAACCCGACCATACCCATTCCCGGCATCGACGCATGGGCTGCCCGACAGATTTCGACGACCTTTTCCCAATTGGGCAGCACGGTTCCGGTCACTGGCGTTTTGGTGTCCTGCCAATAATCGCTGTCGGTCGCGCCATACGTCTGAAAACCCGAGATCCGGCCCAATACTCCGTCTTTCGAGATCGGACAAACCGCCCCTTTGGCCGTGCTTGTTGAATTGTCGTGAATCATGCCTTTGGCGGGGATCTTTTGAAGGGCATAGAGGATCTCCGGACCGTCGAGGCCCAGAATGGTGACGATGCGCGCGCAGCCAATTGCGTCGCCCATGAAGCGGCGAAGGCTTTCGTGGTTCTTTTCCCGATCCTGGAACAGATATCCCGCATGCCAAGTGTCCGCGATATGCGCGGCGACCTTTGTCAAAGCGACCTCGTGGCCCGTGGCCAGCCGGATGGTTTCGCCGTCGTCAAGCAACGCATCGAACGACAGAACCCCCAAAGAGTGAGAGGAACCCGTCGGTTTGCCAAAGAACGGATAGTTGGACGCGTCGCGCAAGAAGTCTTCGATATCCGCGCGCGACGCGAGTCGGTGGTGCCGGTCACCGTCGCATGGTCCAAAGACCGCCTTGGTCCGGACAGTCGGAACACCGATCTCGGCCATTCTGTCTTCGAAGGTCAGCTTGTTCTGAAACACGTCGATGTAGCGTTCGCGAGCCTCGGGGCGCGATAGGCTCCGACATAGTTCGGTGTTTTCGGAATAGGACACAAAGGTGGACTTCACCCGCTTGAAGTCTTCGGGTTGGTACATCCGATAAAGGAAATATTCCTTGGGTGAAAAAGACGGTCGCCCGAACCACAAACGCAGCATCTGGACCGCTTGCATCAAAGGAGAAGGGCCGCCCGTCTCGACGAGGGTCCTCATCGATTTTTCAAGAGCGAATTGGTTCGGATGAGTCGCGGTCTGGAATTCTTCCGACAAGTCATGTCCCTCGATGAAAAAAGACGGGATGGCGATTGTGCCAACCCGTCTTTTCCTACAGTCGGATCCTAAAGGTCAACTTCGGACTTAGACCACGAATTGACCGCCGTTCGCGCTGATCGTGGAACCGGTGATAAAGCCCGCGTCGTCGGACGCAAGGAACGCCACGATGCGTGCAATCTCTTCCGGTTCGCCCAGTCGTCCGACAGGGATCTGCGGGATGATGCGTTCGTTCAGCACCTTTTCGTCAATGGCGCGAACCATTTCAGTGCCGATATAGCCCGGGCAGATCGCGTTCACGGTGATACCGGCGCGCGCGCCTTCCTGTGCCAGCGCCTTGGTAAAGCCCAGATCGCCAGCCTTCGCAGCCGAGTAGTTGGCCTGACCGGCCTGACCCTTTTGGCCGTTGATCGACGAGATGTTGATGACACGGCCGAACTTGCGGTCGCGCATGCCCGACCACAGGGGGTGGGTCATGTTGAACACGCCGCTCAGGTTGGTGTCGATGACTTCTTTCCACTGTTGCGGGGTCATCTTGTGGAACATCGAATCGCGCGTGATCCCGGCGTTGTTGACCAGAATTTCGACGGGGCCAAGTTCGGCTTCGACCTTTGCGATACCGGCAACGCAGGCATCGTATTCGGCGACCGACCACTTGAAGGTCTTGATACCGGTTTCAGCGGTAAAGGCGGCGGCGGCTTCGTCGTTGCCGGCATAGTTGGCAGCGACGGTATAGCCTGCGTTCTTTAGCGCGACCGAAATGGCTGCGCCGATGCCACGGGATCCACCGGTGACAAGAGCTACGCGGGACATGGGATTCTCCTTTGAGATTGGATGCGTAATCTAATTATCTGTACGCAATGAAATGCGCAATAATGTTGCGCTCAAAAGTCGCAGCGCAAACTGGGCGGACCCAAAGGCCCGCCCGGATTGACTCACGGACGTTCGAGGCACATGGCCACGCCCATTCCGCCGCCGATGCAAAGGGTGGCAAGGCCGCGTTTGGCGTTGCGGCGCTTCATTTCGAACAGCAGGGTATTCAGGATCCGCGCACCGGAGGCGCCGATCGGGTGACCGATGGCAATTGCGCCGCCATTCACGTTCACGATCGCCGGATCCCAGCCCATATCTTTGTTCACGGCACAGGCCTGTGCGGCAAAGGCTTCGTTTGCCTCGACGAGGTCGAGGTCAGAAACCTTCCAGCCTGCCTTGGCCAGCGCCTTGCGGCTCGCCATAACCGGACCAACACCCATGATCGACGGGTCAAGTCCAGCGGTCGCATAAGAGGCGATGCGGGCCAGCGGTTCGATTCCGCGCTTCTCGGCTTCGTCGGCGGTCATCAGCAGGGCGCCGGCAGCGCCGTCGTTCAAGCCCGACGCGTTGGCGGCGGTGACAGAGCCGTCCTTGACGAAGGCGGGGCGGAGCTTTTGCATCGCGTCGATGGTCGCGCCGTGACGGATGTATTCGTCGGCATCAACCACGATGTCGCCCTTGCGGGTCTTGACGGTGAAGGCCGCGATTTCGTCCGTGAACTTTCCGGCTTTCTGCGCGGCTTCGGCCTTGTTCTGGCTGGCAACCGCGAATTCGTCCTGCATATCGCGGCTGATCTGCCACTGGTTCGCGACGTTCTCGGCGGTCTGGCCCATGTGGTAGCCGTTGAAGGCATCCCACAGTCCGTCGCGGATCATCGTATCGATGTAGGACACATCGCCCATCTTGTGACCGGCACGAAGATGTGCGGCATGGGGGCTGAGCGTCATGTTTTCCTGACCGCCAGCCGCGACGATTGCCGCGTCCCCCAGCATGATATGCTGGGCACCGATGGCGACGGCACGCAGGCCGGAACCACAGACCTGGTTGATGCTCCAAGCGGCGCTTTCGATAGGCAGGCCCGCGTTGATATGGGCCTGACGCGCGGGGTTCTGGCCCTGTGCGGCGGTCAGCACCTGACCAAGGATCGTCTCGCTTACGTCGGCCTTGTCGATGCCGGCGCGTGCAACGATGGCTTCCAGCATGGCAGCGCCCAGATCATGGGCGGGTGTGTTCGCAAAGGACCCGCCGAAACTGCCGACGGCAGTCCGGGCAGCAGAGGCGATTACTACGTTGGTCATGATGACTCCTCTCAAGACGTTTACGTTTCGACGCGACGCTTGAATGGCCCAGCAGAGCCCCCGCACCACGCGCAATCGCGCCTTGTTTACGGGTTTTGCCGCGCTGCGGCAAGAAATTTGCCTGTCACCAAAAGCCGCGGCTGCGGGCGCCCTACAATCCGAATTTCGGAACCCCGAAGTGATACCCCTGCAAACAGTCCATGCCGATGTTGCGCAGTGCCTCCGCCTCTTCGGCGGTTTCGACACCTTCTGCGACCGAGAACATCTCTAGTTGTCGCGCGACGACCATGAGCGATTCCGCCATGACCTGACTGTCTGGGCTGCTGTCGATGTTACGGGTGAAGCATTTGTCGATCTTCACCATATCGAAAAAGAAATCCTTCAGATGGCGGAATGCCGTCATTCCCGACCCGAAGTCATCCAGCGCAAAGGCCACGCCTAGGGGCTGCATTTCGGCCATGAAGCGGATCAGCACCTCATGCAGGGTCATGGCAGAGCTTTCGCTGATCTCGAGAATCAGGCGCGAGCCGATGTCGTGGCGACCCTGAAGGCCGGAATCGAGGGTCCGGCGCCATTTTCCGTCCGCCATCGATCGGGCCGACATATTGATCGATATCCGGACGGATGGATTGGCCGCGAGCATATCGAGCCCCAGACGGAGCGACGCACAGTCGATTTCACGCCCGAGTTCCGTTTCCTCGATATCGGTCATGAAATGATAGGCTGGAATGACCCGACCGGTTTCGTCCCGCACACGGATCAGGCCTTCGTAAAAGGCGATCTGGGCAGGATCGACCGACAGGACGACGGGCTGAAACGCCAATTGGGCGTTGCCATGGTCCAGCGCCTGCCGAACCATGGTCTTCACGTCCATGTCACGAAGGTTCACCGCGTAATCGAGCGGGTTCTGGGATGTGATTTTTTCCGGATTGGCAGAGAGGGTCATTGGCATCGGCAGCAGTTTGAAAGGGTGCCCAGAATCACCGCCTTCCTCTAACAACGGGTTAAGTTTCGAATTTGAAGTAAGGAGTTCCCAAATGGGCGACCGGTGCGGCTGGGCAGGACCCGAGCAGATCTATCTGGACTACCATGACACCGAGTGGGGCGTTCCCGAATACGACAGCCGTGCGCTTTGGGAAAAGCTGATCCTGGATGGTTTTCAGGCGGGGTTAAGCTGGATCACGATCCTGAAAAAGCGGGACAATTTCCGGCGCGCCTTTGCCGACTTTGATCCAGACGTCATTGCGGGATGGGGCGAGGCAGAGGTTGCCCATTTGCTGCAGGACGCAGGCATCATTCGCCACCGCGGCAAGATCGAAGCGACGATCGGCAACGCGAAAGCTTGGCAGATCATCGAAGCACGCGAAGGCTTTGACCGGTTTTTATGGGATCGGGTCGGCGGCGCGCCCATCGTGAACCGTTGGAACAGCCTTGCCGAAGTCCCTGCATCGACGGCTTTGTCCGAGAAGATATCGAAGGACCTGAAAAAAGAGGGTTTCCGCTTTTGCGGCCCGACCATCGTCTATGCCTTTATGCAGGCTGTCGGGATGGTGAACGACCACCTGGTGACATGCCCCAGACACGATCAGGTGTGATCACCAGCGATCAAGCGCCTCTTCGTCGTCGTCCCGCGCGGCAACCCAATCGGCTCCGGCCGAGGTGTGTTCTTTCTTCCAGAACGGCGCGCGGGATTTCAGGTAGTCCATCAGGAATTCGGCGGCCTGAAACGCATCCGAGCGATGTCGCGATGCGGTAG
>JALQXR010000034.1:10722-17328 GCA_023263105.1 Marivivens sp.
CAAAGCGATGGATGACCAGCGCGTCGGACAGGGTCCAGCGGGCCTGCGCGTCCTTAACGATCGCGGCAATCGCGCGCTCGGTCATGCCGGGGTAATGTTCGATCTCCATCCCGCTTAGCCCGCCGTCCACGTCGCGCACCACGCCGGTAAAGGATACCACCGCCCCCGCGCCGTCCAAACCAGCCGTAAAGGCGTTCAGCTCGGCACCGGCATCAAAGGGCTCTGACTGGACGCGAACAACCATCAGCCGCCCGTCATCGGCGGGAAAAAGGCGACCTCTTTCACCCCAGCCAGCGGGGCGTCAAAGGTGCTGAGATCCTGATCGACAGCCACCCGAAGCGCCCTCAGATCGGCAAAGGCGGCCTCGTAGCGAGGTTCGCGCTGCTTCAGTTCGTCGACCAAATCGGACACGGTTGCGGCCTTTGTATCGACCCGTTCCCGTGGCACCCCGATCCGTTCACGGACCCAAGCGAAATAGAGAACGTCGATCATTTGGGCTCCCGCAACAGCGGCAGGGCTTTGCGGAAGTAGTCCCCGCCAGTCACCACCGTCAGGAATCCGGCAACCCACAACAGGCAGACACCGATGATCCAGCTGTAATACATTCCGTTGTATTTCCACAGCAGCCCCAGTTCGTCGGGCGTATCGCGGCGCAGGATGGACGTGACCATCTCGTCGTGCATGCCGATCGTCTGCATGCCCAAATAGTACTCGAATGCTCCGGTCGAAAACAGCACGGCAATCGCCACCATCTGCGCCGTGGTTTTCCATTTGGCCAGCTTCGTGACCTTTAACAGACTTGCTTCGGCGCCCAGAAACTCTCGGAGTCCAGAGACAAACACTTCGCGGAAGATGATCAGCGTCGCGGGCAAAAGGATCCACGGGTTCATCCCCGAAAAGCCGGTGATGACCAGCAAGGCGATGACCACCATGGCCTTGTCCGCGATCGGGTCTAGCATGGCTCCGAACCGGCTTTCTTGCCGCCAAGCGCGGGCCAGATAGCCGTCAAGAAAGTCGGTCAGCGCCGCGCCAACAAAGAGCGCAAGCGCGAACCAGTCGGCCCAAGGGCGATGAAAATACAGGAACATGATCGCAACCCCCGGAGCCGCGAACAGCCGGAGGACAGTCAAAACGTTGGGAAGGTTCCAGATCATTGTAACTCTTGTCTCAGAAATTTGGGCCTAGACTATGCCATTTAGCGGCAAAGGTCAGCCAGCGTCATGGAAGAAATCGTAGATAGTTTCGGCCATGCTGTCCGAAATGCCTTCGACCGCCTTCAGATCGGCCAGATTGGCGCGGCTGACGGCCTTGGCGCTGCCGAAATGGGCCAGCAGAGCGCGCTTTCTTGCGGCCCCCACGCCCGGGACGTCGTCCAGCGGGGTTGCGCCGATCGCTTTGGAGCGCTTGGCGCGGTGGGTGCCGATTGCAAAACGGTGCGCTTCGTCCCTTAGCCGCTGCACGAAGTACAGAACCGGATCGTTGCGCTGCAGGGCAAAGGGCCGTTCGCCGATGCGATGGAATTCCTCTTTGCCGTGATCGCGATCGACGCCTTTCGCCACACCGATCATCGCGATGTCCTCGACCCCCAGTTCGGTCATGATTTCATTTACCGCGCTCACCTGCCCCGCACCGCCGTCGATCAGCAAGAGGTCCGGCCAACTGCCTGATGTGCGGTCAGGGTCCTCTTTCAAGAGCCTCTGGAACCGGCGGGTCAGGACCTCTTTCATCATGCCGAAATCGTCGCCCGCGGTGATCCCGTCGCCTTTGATGTTGAATTTGCGGTACTGGCCCTTTTCCAGCCCGTCAGGCCCCGACACGATCATCGCGCCGACGGCATCGGTGCCCTGAATGTGGCTGTTGTCGTAGACTTCGATCCGTTCAGGAGGGGCATCCAGATCGAATGCCTCGGCCAGCCCCCGCAACAGGCGCGACTGTGCGGCGCTTTCTGACATGCGGCGGGCAAGGCTTTCGCGGGCATTGCGGGCCGCGCCCGACACCAGTTCGGCCTTCTCGCCGCGCTGCGGGACCTGCACCTCGACCTTGCGACCGGCCTTTTCCGCCAGCGCCTCGGCCATCAGGTCGGGATTGTCGAGCCCGTGGGACAATAGCAGCATCCTTGGCGGCTCTCTGGTGGAATAGAACTGGCCAACAAAGGCCTCCATCACCTCGGCGGGGTCTTCGTCGCCTGCTACGCGGGGATAGTAATCGTGATTCCCCCAGTTCTGGTTGGCGCGGATAAAGAACACCTGAACGCAGGCCTGCCCTCCCTCGGTATGGAGCGCGATGACATCCGCCTCGGCGACCGTGCGGGGGTTGATGCCTTGGGCGGTTTGGACCTGTGTCATGGCGCGGATCCGGTCGCGAAGCGCTGCGGCGCGCTCGAACTCCATCGCGGCAGAGGCCTCGGCCATCTGGCTGGCAAGCGCCTCTTGGATCCGCGTGGTTTTCCCCGTCAGAAACTCGGAGGCATCGCGGACGGACTGGGCATAGGCGGCCTCGGTCACATACCCGACACAAGGCGCGCTGCACCGCTTTATCTGATACAGCAGGCAGGGACGGGTGCGGCTTTCGAACTGGCTGTCAGTGCAGTTCCGAAGCAGGAAGACCTTTTGCAGCTGGTTCAAGGTCCGGTTGACCGCCCCCGCGCTGGCAAAGGGGCCGAAATAATCGCCCTTCTCTGACTTTGCGCCGCGATGCTTTTTGATCTGGGGAAAGGCGGTTTCGCGGCTGACCAGAATGTTGGGAAACGACTTGTCGTCCCTCAACAACACGTTGTAGCGGGGCTTGAGCTGCTTGATCAAATTCTGCTCAAGCAACAAGGCTTCGGTTTCCGTCCGCGTGGTCAGAAACATCATGCTCGCGGTTTCCGAGATCATCCTCTCGATCCGGGGGCTGTGGTTCCCGGGCCGCGAATAATTCGACACGCGTGCTTTCAAGTTGCGAGCCTTGCCGACATAAAGAACGCGGCTGTCGGAATCGAGCATCCGGTACACGCCGGGGGATGTCTCAAGCCCCTTTAGATACGACTGGATACAGGCATACCCCGTCTCATTCGCGCTGTTCGTGGGGTCCTGATCCGGCATCCGATCCATATCCATGATTCTTCTCATTCACCCCATGATATCCGACCAAGTGCAAGCCGAATTCCGTCCACCATATCTGTGGATAAATCTGTGAGCGGAGGTCGCCAGAGGTTAATTTTTCCTTAGAAATCACGCCTATCGCTGATGTGCCTATTTTTTAGGCATATTTCGTAAGCCTTTGATTTAAAACAATAGACTGCGGAAATATTGAAGAAAATCGGCTTTCGGCTTGGGCGAGAATAAAGTTGCGCGGGGCTTTCTGTTAACGTGCACAACTTTCGATTGTCACTCGACTCCAAGCACATCCGGCGTCTTCCAGCCAAGGTGCTGGCCGCCGTCCACGCAGATCAATTGACCCGTAACTGCAGGCGCATCCAGCAAGAAACCAAGGGCCGCGACGATGTCGGCGGGGCCGGCGCCACGGCCCAGAACGGTCGCTTGGCGCTGGGCCGCGAAATGGGCCTCGGTCTGCCGGTGACCGCGCAGGGTGGGGCCGGGTCCGATGGCATTGACCCGCACCTTCGGAGCAAGCCCCTGTGCCGATGTCTGGGTCAGGGCCCAAAGCCCCATTTTGGCAATCGTATAGCTGGCGAACTCGGGCGTCAGCTTGCGCACCCGCTGGTCCAGCATGTTGACGATCAGACCCTGCGCCAGCGGCTCTCCGGCCTCGTCCACAAGCGGTTCGGGGCAGGCTGCGGCCATGGCCTGCGTCAGGACGAAAGGCGCGCGCAGGTTCGACTCGATATGCCGGTCCCAACTGCTGCGGGTCGCGGATTGAAAATTGTCGTATTCGAAAATCGAGGCGTTGTTGATCAGGCAGGTGACCGGTGCGCCGAATGCCTTGATCGCGGCGGGAACCAGATCTTTGACCTGTTCTTCGTCCAGCAGATCGGCCTGAAGCACTGTGGACCGGCGTCCCAGCTTTGCGACCGTCGCGGCGGTTTCGGCGGCGCCTTCGGACGAGGTCGCGTAGTGGACCGCGACGTCATAGCCGCGCTCGGCGAGCTTGATCGCCATAGCCTGACCCAGCCGCGCGCCACCGCCCGTTACCAATGCGATTTTCTGGCTCATTCTAGCCCCCGACAATGACGGATATATAGGCAATATAGGCAGCAGTCAGCCCGATGCCCCAGCCTTTCGTGATATCCCGTCCGAAATAAACAAAGGGCACCAGCAGCGCCGATGCGCCCAACATCACCCAAAGGTCCAGCCTCAGGAACTGCGGGTCCACGGGAATGTTGCCAAACAGGCTGGCGACCCCGATGATCCCCAGAAGGTTGAACATGTTCGACCCGATGACATTGCCCAGCGCAACATCCGCCTGTCGGCGCAGCGCGGCCATAAAGGTCGTGGCAAGCTCTGGCAAAGAGGTCCCGACCGCAACCAGTGTCAGTCCGATCGCGGCTTCGCTGATGCCCAGATCCCGCGCGATGCTGACCGAACTGTCGACCAGCAGGCTTGCGCCAAGTGGCAGGCCGATCAGGCCCAGCACCATATACATCGCCAGCTTCCACCCCGGCATGTCGGGGTCCGCGCCTTCGGGGTCCTCTTCGTCGTCGTCGCGCGCATCGGGCGCGGCCAGCGCCTTATGGCGCCGCACAAGACGGGCGGAATGAGCCAGCATGACCGCCAGCGCGCCCAGCAGTATCAGCCCCGAGATCCACGTGAATGCACCCAAGGCAGCCAGCCCGATAAACAGCACTGTCGCGCCGATCATATGCAGATAGCTGTCGCGGGTATCGATATCGCCGGTGTGCATGACCGCAACGATCGCGGGAAGTCCCAGCACCAGCAGGATATTCGCTGTGTTCGAGCCCACCACATTGCCCATGGCGATGTCGGGAACCCCGTCAAGAACTGCCTGGACCGAAATCAGCAGTTCTGGCGACGACGTTCCAAGCGCGACGATGGTCAGTGATACGATCAAAGCGGGCACGCCCAGGCGGAGGGCTAGGTTAACAGCCCCTTTGACAAGGCTGTCGCCCGCCAGAAGCAGGATGACGAGCCCAAGGCCCGCATAGACGTAATCCATTTGTCCCTACCCTTTATCGCAGGCGCACGGCCCCTTTCCGATCCGGAACCGGCCGCAGTTGGGGCATTTGGCCGACTGCAACCGCCGCTGACCGGGATATCGCAGCTTTCCGAACATCCCCAGAACCAGCATAGCAACCAGAAACAGCGATATGATCTTAATGATCACCTAGAGCCCGAAACGGGAAAAGGAAGCCCGCTCCTCGATACTGGCCATGACGTCGGACGCCAGAGAGGCGCCAAACCGCGCAAAGAGAGGCTTTTTCGGGCCGTAGCGGCGCAGGCTGACCTTGTCACCGAAACGGGCCTTCAATTCGGGCACCATATGGCCGATCCCGTCGGCAAGCCCTTCGGCAACCGCGGCCTCGCCGATCCAGACCTCGCCGGAAAAGAGGTCGGGGTTGTCGGACAGCTTGCGGCCCCTGCGGGCCTTAACGGTGTCGATGAAATAGGCGTGCAGGCTTTCTAGCCAGCCCTTCAGGCGACTGACGTCGTCGGGGTTCTCTGGCTTGAACGGGTCCAGCATCGATTTCGACTTGCCCGCCGTATGGACGCGCCTGTCAACGCCGTAGCGCCCGATCAGGTCGTCCAGACCGAACCCGGCCGAGATCACCCCGATCGACCCGACGATGGAGCCGCGATCGACATAGATTTCGTCCGCAGCACAGGCCAGCCAGTAGCCGCCAGAGGCCGCCACGTCTTCGACAAAGGCCAGCACCGGAATATTCTTTTCCGCCGCCAGACGCCGGATGCGTGCGGCGATCAGCGACGATTGTACCGCCGACCCGCCGGGCGAGTTGATCTCGAGAGCGACAGCCGCCGGTTTCCCACGGGAAAATGCCCGTTCGATCACGGGGCCAAGCGTGACGTCGTCCAGCCCGCGGCCACTGTTACTGATCCCGCCCTGCAGCCGGATTACGGCCACGGTCGGGTGCGATTTGATGAATGGTATCCAGCGTCTCATGGTTCAGCATCTAGTCAGGGGGTTGGGACGGAACAAGATGGCAGGCCGGTTTTATCGCCGCAGCCGCCAACCGGTGCGGAAAATCCACCAGATCGCCAGCAGGCAGACACCGGTAAAGACCGCAATCGCAAACAGGCTGACCGCCACCGGAACATCCGCCTGTTCAAAGAACGACCAGCGGAAACCAGAGATCAGGTAGTGGACAGGGTTCAGCAGCGACACAGCCTGCCAGAATGGCGGCAACATGGTGGTCGAATAGAAACTGCCCCCAAGAAAAATCAGCGGGGTCAGAACCAGCAGCGGGATCATCTGAAGCTGTTCAAAGTTTCCGGCCCAGATCCCGATGATGAACCCCAGCAAGGCAAAGCTGACGCTGGTCAGGACCAGAAAAGCGATCATCGCCAGCGGGTGCGCCACCGTCACGTCGACAAAGAAATGCGCCGTGAAAAAGATAATCAGCCCAAGGATCAGCGCCTTGGTCGCGGCAGCCCCGACATAACCCAGCACGATTTCGATAAAGCTGACAGG
>JALQXR010000351.1 GCA_023263105.1 Marivivens sp.
GGTCAGATATCGGACAATACCGGCACCGAAGGGGTTCACCTTCTGGACCGCTACTTCGCCGACGGCCAGTCGCCGCGCGGGTATGAGTGGGGCTCGGCCGGCCCGTATGACTCCAGCACGAACGAAGCACTTGGCGGCACGCGCTATGTTGCCGGCACGATCGAGTTGATCGCCCCGCTGCCGCGCCCGGGCCTTTCGGCTGGCATCTTTTTTGACGCCGGCGCGGTTTGGGATCTGGGCCCATTGGCGGGCGGCGATATCGTGGACGACTACGGACTGCGGACCTCTGCCGGTATCGCGCTCAACTGGACTTCATCCATCGGGCGCCTGCAGGTTTCTTATGCCGAACCGATCCTGTTCGAGGCATCTGACTCGATCGACCAATTCTCGATCCGCTTCACGGCGGAGTTCTGATCTGCGCCTTGCGCGGATAACTCGAAGACCCTTTCGGCGTCGCGGCGCCACATAGAAGGAAGACGGACGTGGGCAGACATTCAGAGTTCGATGCTTCGGCGATGACCCCCGCTGCAAAGACCCCCGCACGGACAAAACGTCCGGCTCCTCTGGCCGCCTCGATCCAGCCACTTGAAGCGCGTGTGATGCTGGACGCCAACCTGACATGGGAAATTTCTTCGACTACCGCGCTCACCTCTGTCCTGTCCGGCGTCGCGCAAATGTTCGACGCAGAGTTTGATAATGTCAGCGGCTTTTTGGACCAGTTTGACAGCTATGCCGAGGACGCGGCTCAGCTGATCGACGTCCTTGCCGGTGGCGTAGATGGGGCAGAGTCCATTTTGGGCGGCGGTTTCGACCTGACCCCTGCCTCAGAAGCAGTTGAGCGCATTCGCGCGGCCCTGACATCTGTGCGGGACATCGTTGATGATAAGCTCGCCGATCTTGTCGATACCGCATTCATGGAGTCCGTCGCGACTTCGGTCGCTGCGTCGCTCAACGCGCATTTAGGGCAGGCACCTTCCTATTCGATCGACCCCTCCGAGATCGGCGTAGCCACCTATTATACGCTTGCCGCTTTGCGTGACGGGACGGCAGATGACGCCATTGAGACTCTGATTTCGACACTGGACCTTGGCGTGGCGAACGCCACCCAGGCACGCGCTTATTTCGATAGTGCAATCGAAACGGCACTGGGGCTTCCGTCCGGAAACCTCACACTAAATCTGACCGACATTGAGTTGGGAGGTCAGACTGTGGTCGAATTCATCCAAGATGGCTCGGCCGTCGACGTGCAGGTGTCGCTACCGCAATCCGTTCTGGACCTCACGACCCTCATTTCAAACTCCATCCCCGGACTCACGTTGATTGAGTCGACAGAGTTGGAAAGCGGCCCAAGTCAGCTGGTATCATTTGAGCTAAGTACAGGCATAACTTTTG
>JALQXR010000352.1 GCA_023263105.1 Marivivens sp.
AGGACCCGCCGGATATGCCCTGTGACCGCCATGTGCCTCAGGTCCCGGCCGAGGTCCCGACGGTGTCGCCCAGACCCGTCGCGCGGGCCTTGGCCGAGGCGAGCGTGTCCTTCAGATCGGCTTCCATCTTTTTCAATTCCACCTCGGCGGCGGCCCGCTTGCGCTTGCCTTCGTCGGCGATCTGGAGGCTTTCGTTGATGGTGGCGATCAGGTTCTGGTTGGCGGATTTCACGGCTTCGATGTCGAAGACGCCGCGCTCCATTTCCTCGCGCACGACCTTGTTGGCCTGCCGCAGGTTCTCGGCGTTGGCTTTCAGCAGTTCGTTGGTCAGATCGTTGGCCGCGCGCACGGCCTGAGCCGCCTCCGAGGACCGCTGGATCGTCACCGCCTGCGCCAATTGGGTTTCCCACAACGGCACCGTGTTCACGAGCGTCGAATTGATCTTTGTCACGAGGCTCTTGTCGTTTTCCTGAACCAGCCGGATCGAGGGCAGGGACTGCATGGTCACCTGACGGGTGAGTTTCAGGTCATGGACCCGCCGTTCAAGGTCGTCGCGGGCCGCGCGCAGGTCGCGAAGTTCCTGCGCTTTCATCACGCCATCTTCTTCCTTGGCCTTGGCGACCTCTTTTTCCTTGGCGGGGATCGTCTTGCTGTCTAGTTCGGCCAGCTTTGCCTCGCCCGCCGCGATATAAAGCGCCAGTTCGTCGTAGAATTGCAGGGTCTTGTCATAAAGCTGGTCAAGGCTTTCGATGTCCTTCAGCAGCACATGTTCGTGGCGCAGAAGGTCGTCCGTGATGTGGTCGATCTGGCTTTGGACCTGTTCGAAACGGGCGGCGAATTTCGCCATCGGCGCGGCGCGGCCCAACAGGCGTTCCCACAGTGTCCGTTTCCGGCGCACGTCCAGTTCCGAAACCGAAAAGCCGCGGATCGTGGTGACGATGTCGCGCAGACTGTCGCCCGCGGGGCCCACGTCCTTGTTGCGAACGCCCTGCAGCATGGACTGGCTGATTTCCTGCAGTCCGGCCTGCGCGCGGCTGCCGAAGCCCACGATGGAATTCGTGTCGCCCATGTCGATTTCGTCCATCCGCCGCTTGATCTCGGCGGTGGTGGGTTTGTCGGCGCTTTCGATCGTTACCAGGTCGCCCTTCGGTTCGGGCAGCACGACCGCTGTGATCTTTTCGACGTCAGCCAAAGTCGCTTCGGCCTGCTTGCGGATGTCGTCGGACATAATGGTTCCCCCTATTACTTTCCCGTAATGCCTTCGCGCGACAGGCGGTCGCGTAAGACTTTGATTTCAATATCTAGATCGGCCCGAGTATCGGACAGAAGATGGTCTGTCTTGGCCGCGAAATTCAGTTCCAGATCATCCAGCAGCGCCAAGAATT
>JALQXR010000353.1 GCA_023263105.1 Marivivens sp.
GGGTGCTCATGCCGGACCTCCTTTGTGCGGTTCCAGACCCGCGAAAACGATGCTCAGGTGATTGTCCGCCAGCCGCCGGAGCGTCGCGGGCTCGGCGTTTCCGACGCTGAAGATGTCGGCCAGAAAGATATGCGCGATCAGCGGGCCCATGATTGTGCGGGTGGTCAGTTCGGGGTCAACGGCGCGGATATGGCCCGATGCCGCGCCTTGGGCGATCAGGGCCGAAAGGGCGGGCAGGGCGCGGTCAAGAACCGAGCGCCGGAACATCGCCGCGACATCCGGCGCGCCGGGTGCTTCGTGGATCACCAGCAGCGGGATGGACCGGACGTTGGGGTCCCGCATCGCGCCGACCAGCAGCCGCACAAAGCCTTCGATCACCGGTCGGGGGTCACCGCGAAAGGACTCTATCCGGTCAAAGGCGGCTTCGGTCACCGGACCGATGGCCCGCGCGACGAGCCCTTCCAGAATGGCCTCTTTCGACTGGAAATACAGGTAGACGGCGCCTTTCGACAGGCCGGCCTTGCGGGCGATCTGGTCGACGGTGGTGCGGGCAAAGCCCTGATCTCCGAACAGCACGAGAGCGGCGTCCAGAACTTCGTCGGGGCGCGCCTCGGCGCGGCGGCGGAATTTCGGCGGGGGTGAGTCGGTGGCGCTCGTCATACCGAATTACTAACTGACCGGTCAGTTAGTTGCAATCGGGTTAACGTTTGCGGGCGGGGCCGGAGCTAGAGGCGGGGCCGGAGCTAGGGGCGGGGCCGGAGCTAAGGGCGGGTCCATCGCAAGGGACGGGCGTTGGGTCTAGCGCCACTGCCGCGACAGCGCGCGCAGCAGGTCGATCCGGCTGACCTGACCGACCAGCCTGTCACCCTCGACCACCGGAAACCGGCGGAACGGTGAGCCTAGGAAAACCTCGGCGGCTTCCAGCAGGTCAAGGTCGGGCGACAGGGTCTGGACCGGACTGGCCATATAGTCCGCGACGCTGCCGCCCCATTCCTGATGGTAAGAGGCGTTGATCGCCGCCTGAATGCAGTCCTTTTTCGACAGGACGCCGACCAGTTTCCCGGCCGCGTCCAGCACCGGCGCGCCGGAAAGCCTGCGGGCGATCAGTTGATCCATCGCGTGGATCACATCGTCTGTGGCCGATAGGGTAAAGAGATCCCGCGCCATGATGTCGGACAGTCGGGGCAGGGGGTGTGTCATGAGCGCCTCCGTTTCGCGCAGGGCCGGCTGCACAGGGCGCAGGCCCCGCCGCCGCCCGCTCCGCCCGCCCGCTCCGCCCGCCCTCTGCCGCCCGCTCCGCCCCTGCCGCCCGCGCCTCGCTCTCTCCCGCTGTCCCCCCGCTTGCTGCCGTGCGGCGCCGCGCAGCCCTGCCCTTGT
>JALQXR010000354.1:0-308 GCA_023263105.1 Marivivens sp.
AGAAGGTCCCAACAACCCTCCGTCGCGGGACACACAATCCAAATTTGCAAAGTTGGAAATTAAGATCGTCTGGACAGGCAGAAGACACGCAAGCTCTGGCAGGCGACGCGGCGCCTGCGACCACCCTAATCGAAGTCAATGATTTACATCGCGATGCCCGTGATCTGAAAGAGGTCCTGACCGAAAAGGCTCTGAAGCCGCGACCGCTGAAAAAGCTAGATCACGCAAGGAAACGATGCCCGTCTTCAGGTAATGCCAAGTCGCCAAGCACCCTGCCCCTACCTCGCCGTAGCGGGCCAACTTCAGAG
>JALQXR010000354.1:317-1374 GCA_023263105.1 Marivivens sp.
GGGGTTACCTGAACTGTGTTAATAATGAATACTGTGTTCTTTCACTAGGTTGTAGACACAGTGTTCTACCCCGGAATCTCTCCACTCAAACACGCGAAAAAGTGTGTGTTTGGTGTGTTTTTGAATCTCACACGCATAGCGTTAGTGTGCAAAAATTAAGTCGTTGATATTGTTTTGGAAAGTGGTGCCCGGGGGCGGAATCGAACCACCGACACGAGGATTTTCAATCCACTGCTCTACCCCTGAGCTACCCGGGCACGGGAACGAGGATCGCCTCGTTGGGTCGATGCGTTCTAGACGTGGAGCGGCGGGGTGTCCAGAGGGATTTGCCGCTTTTTTCAGTGCGGTTTACGGTTTTCTTCGGGCCACTCTGTCGCGCTGTCGGGGCCGTCCGGCACATCGTCGGACGGGATCGCATAGCTGCCTCGCATCCAGCGCCCAAGGTCGATGTCAGCGCAGCGTTTCGAACAGAACGGGCGATAGTCCTTATGCGTCTCTTCCTTGCAGATCGGACAGGTCATTCGACCGCGCCCTTTAGCAGGGTCGCTGTTACCAGCCTTTCCCTTTTGCGCTGCAGTTCAAACAGCCCCATGGTTGTCCAGCCGACCAGCGACGTCTCGATCGGGTCGCTCTTGAACGACGCGCGGAGCGACTGCTCCAGCTGTTTGCGGTGCGCTTTCGACATCGGGGCGAAGTCCACGACGATCTGCCCGCCCAGGCCGCGCAGCCGAAGCGCGCGCGGCAGAGACCGCGCGGCGGCAAGGTTGGCTTTCAGCGCGGCGGCCGGACTGGTGTCGCCGCCCGTGTTCACATCGACGGCGACCAAGGCACGCGTTGCCTCGACAAACATCGAGCCTTCGCCCAAGGGCACGAGCGACCTGCCCAAATCGGCAATCTGGTCGAGCACGCCTTCGCGGTCGAAACCGCCTTCGTCGGTCACGACTTCGGCAGTTGCGGTCCATTCGCGCCAAGCGGGCACATGGGGTCCGTCGCCTTCGGTCAGGGCCTCTGGCTCGGTGCCTTCGGCGTCATCCATCACCGCGCCGCACAGGTCCAG
>JALQXR010000355.1 GCA_023263105.1 Marivivens sp.
CTTCGGCCGGAATGTCCGGGACGTGTGACGCAACTGGATCGGTCGCATCACAAGACGACCCGCCCCGGACGTGATCCGGGGCCTCTGGGCCAACTTCGGCCAAACGCCCCGACCAATCCCGAGCCATTTCGGCAAAACCCGGCTGCGGAGCTTGCCCCAGATAGGCGGCAAGGCGCGCGCCTGCGGAGGGACGGTCCATCTGATAGATGCGCGGCGCCCCGATGCCGGGCTGCGGGCCTGACAGGGGCTCGGGCCGCATCGCCCCAAGCGTCGCCCCCGCCACGGTCGACGACGCACGATGCCCCGCATCAGCCAGAGCATGGCGCAGCGCCGAGATAATCAGCCCCCGAACAACCCCGGGATCACGAAAACGAACCTCCGATTTTGCAGGATGGACATTCACATCCACCAGATGCGGATCGCAATCGATGAACATCGCCGCAGCAGGATGTCGGTCGCGGCTCAGAAAATCAGAATAGGCGGCGCGCAAGGCTCCATACAGGAGCTTGTCCTGCACCGGTCGGCCATTGACAAATAGATACTGCGCCACGGAAGTGCCGCGAGAGTAGGTTGGAAGCGCTGCAAAGCCGGTTAGCCGAAAGTTGTCGCGTTCGGCGTCGATGGACAGGGCATTGTCGGTAAACTCCGCCCCCATGACCCTTGCCAACCGCCCGCGCAGCGCATTGAAAAGGTCTCCGGTTTCAGGGTCTGCACGGAACGTCACACGCGGCGTGCCGCCGGAAATATCGGTCAAGGTAAAGCCAATGGCGGGTTCCGCCATCGCAAGACGGCGCATCGTATCGCCAATCGCCTGAGTTTCGGCCCGGTCGCTGCGCAGGAACTTGAGTCTGGCAGGTGTGGCATAGAAAAGGTCGCGCAGGGTAACGACAGTGCCACGGTTCAGCGCACAGGGACGCAGATCCCCCATGCGCCCGCCTTCGACGCGGATCTCGACCGGTTCGGCACCTTCGGCGCGGCTTTGGATCGTCAGTCGGGCCACGGCGCCAAGCGATGGCAGGGCTTCGCCCCGGAACCCGAAGCTGTGCACGTTCAGCAGATCGCTGCCGTCAATCTTGGAGGTTGCATGCCGCGAAAGCGCCAAGGGCAGATCAGCAGCGGTCATACCGCAACCGTCATCGGTGACCCGGATCAGGGTCTTCCCTCCATCGGCGATATCGACCGATACGCGCCGGGCGCCGGCGTCGATGGCATTTTCGACCAGTTCCTTAACAGCAGAGGCAGGACGTTCCACCACCTCGCCTGCGGCGATCCGGTTGATCGCCGCCTCGTCCAATTGGCGAATGACAGGCCTTATGTTGGGTGCGTGGCTATTCATCCTACTAGACCTAGCAGGTCGGGGCCGATTCTGAAAC
>JALQXR010000356.1 GCA_023263105.1 Marivivens sp.
CGAAACGGCAGATCAACGTCAGCCGGCCTGGTTGATCCTTCGGGTTCAGGATGTCGATGAGACGCAGCAGGACATCCGGCTCCAGCGTCGGCCCGCACTTCAGACCGATCGGGTTCAGCACGCCCTTGCAGAATTCGACATGGGCGCCGTCCGGCTGACGGGTTCTGTCCCCGATCCAGATCATGTGACCGGAACCGGCCAGCCACTTGCCGCTGGTGGAATCGACGCGGCACAGGGCCTCTTCGTATTCCAGCAGCAGCGCTTCGTGGCTGGTGTAGAAATCAACGGTGCTAAGTTCGTGGTTGGTTTCCGACGTCAGACCGGCGGCCGTCATAAAGTCCAGCGCGTCGGAAATCTGCTTTGCCATGTCGCGGTATTTCTCGGCCTCGGGCGCGCCGGTAAAGCCCAGCGTCCACGAATGGACACGGTGCACGTCGGCAAAACCACCCGTCGAAAAGGCGCGCAGCAGGTTCAGCGTCGCGGCCGACTGGGTATAGGCCTGCAGCATCCGCATCGGATCGGGAACGCGCGACCCCGCGTTGAAGTCGAACCCGTTGATGATGTCGCCGCGGTAGCTGGGCAGCTCGACGCCGTTGACGGTTTCGGTCGCCGCGCTGCGGGGCTTTGCGAACTGGCCGGCCATGCGACCGACCTTGACCACCGGCACCTTCGCGCCAAAGGTCAGGACCATCGCCATCTGCAGCATCACCTTAAAGGTGTCGCGGATCTGGTCGGCACTGAATTCGGAAAAGCTCTCGGCGCAGTCGCCGCCCTGCAAAAGGAACGCCTCGCCGCGGCTCACCTTTGCAAGCTGGCTGCGCAGACGGCGTGCTTCGCCTGCGAACACCAGCGGAGGATAGCTGGCCAGCTGCTTTTCAACTGTCTTCAGCCCGTCCCCGTCCAGATAATCCGGCATCTGGACCCGCGGCTTGTTGCGCCAGTCGGACTTGTGCCACTCGGTCATCACTCTTGCTCCTGGTTGTCGGCTTGGCCCTTGTGTTTCGTGGGCCGGTTTAGCGGTATCAGCGGGTTCTTATAGCCCCAGTCCACAGCAGGGCCAATGGCAAAACGAGTCCCAAAATTACCCGACTTGCCAGTTAAACGACATTAATTGGCGCAAACGATTGCTCTTGCGAAGGTTCCGGAAAACTGATGGTGTCGTTTTTGAAACATGGAGTAGGTCGTAAATGGACGCAGGCCCGCAGATCGTAGAAGTACCTCCGACCGCAAAGCGAAAACGCTTTGTCTTTGTCTTGCTGGACGATTTTACGATGCTGTGTTTCGCCTGCGCGGTCGAATCCCTGCGGATCGCCAATCGGATGGCCAGCCGCAAG
>JALQXR010000357.1 GCA_023263105.1 Marivivens sp.
TGGCGCGTGACTTTGCGTCGGAAATTGTCCAATAACAGAGCAGCGCCCCCCTTAGGCGGGGCAGAAGAGCCAAGAAGGAAACTCCGGATGTCGGAAAAGACCTCGGTCGAACGGCCGCTTTCTCCCCATATTCAGATCTACCGCTGGCAGGTCCCGATGCTGACATCGATCCTGACGCGGGTGACGGGCAACGCCCTGATCGTCAGCGCCGTGCTGGTCGTCTGGTGGCTGCTTGCGGCGGCGACCGGCCCCGAAGCCTTTGCCCATGCGGACGGTATTCTGACCAGCTGGGTCGGCGACTTTGTGATGACGATGTCGCTGCTTGGGCTTTGGTATCACTTTCTCGCGGGGTTGCGTCACTTGGCCTATGACGCGGGACGCGGGCTTGATATCCCGACCGCTGAAAAGCTGGGTTGGGCCATTCTGATCGGATCGGTCGTGCTGACCGTCCTGACGATCATCATTCTCTGAGGGAGGCGGACATGCGTTATCTTACCCCCCGCAAGCGCGCCGAGGGCCGCGGAGCGTCCGGTTCGGGCACCGAGCATCACTGGCACATGCAGGTCAGCGCCGTCGGGCTCGCCTTTATCGTTCCGACCTTTATCTACATCTTCGGCAAGGCGCTGGGTTCCAGCCACGACGATGTGCTGGCGACGTTTTCGCATCCCGTTCCGGCGATCCTGCTGGCGCTGATGCTGGTTTTCGGCCTGCTGCACTTCAAGAACGGCGCGACCATCATGGTCGAGGATTACTGGCGCGGCAGCACGCGCCGCGTGATCCTGATGATTATCACCGCATTTACCTATGGCCTCGCCGCGACCGGACTGTTCGCGCTGGCGAAAATGGCGCTCTGAGGAACCAATACCGATGGCAGCTTATCAATACGAAACCCACGAATATGACGTCGTCGTCGTTGGTGCCGGTGGCGCCGGTCTGCGCGCGACCCTCGGCATGGCCGAACAGGGACTCCGGACCGCTTGCGTGACCAAGGTCTTTCCGACCCGTTCGCACACCGTCGCCGCACAGGGTGGCATCGCGGCCAGCCTTGGCAACATGGGTCCCGACCACTGGCAGTGGCACATGTACGACACCGTCAAAGGCTCGGACTGGCTGGGTGACACCGACGCGATGGAATACCTCGCCCGTGAGGCGCCCAAGGCTGTCTACGAACTGGAGCACTACGGCGTTCCGTTCAGCCGCACCGAAGAGGGCAAGATCTACCAGCGCCCGTTCGGCGGCCACACCACCGAATTCGGCGAAGGCCCGCCGGTGCAGCGCACCTGTGCCGCAGCCGACCGCACCGGCCACGCCATTCTGCACACGCTGTA
>JALQXR010000358.1 GCA_023263105.1 Marivivens sp.
AAAGTGACAAAATGGCGCTGCGCATCAATGACGAACTCCCCAACCTGACCGTGACCACCGATCTGGGTCAATTCTCCCTGCATGACTTGATCGGTGACAGTTGGGCGATCCTGTTTTCCCATCCAAAGGATTTCACTCCGGTTTGCACAACCGAATTCGGTGCCGTTGCCCAGCTGGCGGACGAGTGGGCCAAGCGTGGCACCAAGGTGATGGGCATCTCGGTCGACGGTGTGGATGAGCACAAGGCTTGGAAAACAGATATCGAAACGACCTCCGGTGCGGTCGCGCAGTTTCCGATCATCGCGGATGAGGATCTGACCGTGTCCAAGGCGCTCGACATGTTGCCTGCCGAGGCATACCTGCCCGACGGACGTACGGCCGCGGACAGTGCGTCGGTTCGGTCGGTGTTTATCGTGGCGCCGAACAAGAAGGTCCAGCTGATGATGACCTATCCCATGTCGGTCGGACGCAATTTTGCTGAAATCCTGCGTGCTTTGGACGGCTTGCAGGCGACCTACGGTCAGCCCATCGCCACGCCGGCCAACTGGACGGTCGGGCAGGATGTTATCGTTGCCCTGTCTCTTTCTGACGAACAGGCGCGCGAGAAGTTTGGCGAAATAGAGGTTGTCCTGCCGTACTTGCGCAAGGCGCGCCTGAACGCCTGACGTCAGACAGGTGGGGTTCGCTGCACAGGTTTGCCGCGGGCGTTACACCGCCTGCCGAAAACTCGGGACACGGACATGGGGTTGCTTTGGTGGCCCCTTTTATTGTCCCCAAGGCAGTGCGATAAGCCGGGAATGAGACCTGATTTCGAGATGGCTGGCACGCGAATCGCTCCGGGGTCCCGGAGCCGCGTTGATTTGCCGGTCTCGGTGCTTTCCGATCATACTCCGGTGACACTTTCGGCCCATGTCGTGCATGGACGCAGGGCAGGTCCGGTCATGTTTGTGTCTGCGGCGATCCATGGCGACGAGGTGATCGGCGTCGAGATCGTGCGGCGGCTGTTGCGGGCCGCAGCCCTGGACCGGCTGGCAGGAACCCTGATCGCTGTGCCGATCGTGAATGCCTATGGTTTCTTGAACCACTCCAGGTACTTACCGGATCGCCGGGATCTGAACCGCTGTTTCCCGGGCCATTCACAGGGGTCGCTGGCCGCACGCCTGTCACATCTGTTCATGACCGAAGTGGTGCTGCGCTGCGATGTCGGAATAGACCTGCATTCGGCGGCGGTCGGGCGGACCAACCTGCCACAAATCCGCCTGACGCCGGGATCGACGCGATTGCGCGAGCTGGGAGAGGCCTTTGCGGCACCGGTGACGCTGAC
>JALQXR010000359.1 GCA_023263105.1 Marivivens sp.
CTCCGCCCAGCCAGCCTTTTTCCAGAACGGCGACATTGGTGATGCCGAAATTCTTGCCAAGGTAATAGGCCGTCGCCAGCCCGTGCCCGCCAGCGCCGACGATGATCACATCGTACCGCTTTTTCGGCTGTGGACTGGCCCAAGCGCGGCCCCAGCCGGTGTGGTAGCGCAGCGCCTCTCGGGCGACAGCAAAAACGGAATAGCGTTTCATCGGACGAATCCCCCAAAGAGCCGTTGCTGGACGGGTTACCTGACCAGACTGCGGCGAGACCCGTCGCTTTTGCCCCATACGAGCGGCATAAACGACCGGCATTGCGACATGGGTCGAATTTGGGCCGCCCGCGCCAAGACAACCGCCACGGCCCCGTCCGTCGCGGGACAAGGCGACGCAGCCGGTCGAACGCCCTTTTCTAACGGGAACAGGGCCATTAGGTAGGAAGCAGCAAAAGGATCAACATATGCTGTTCTGGACAATTATTGGCGCGCTCTCGGGTCTTGTCGTGCTGATCACCCTCCGCCCGCTGCTGCGCAACGCGGATCTGGATGGCGCAAAGGACGCTGCCAGTTCGGACCTTGCGATCTACCGCGACCAACTGGCCGAGGTCGACCGCGATCTGGATCGGGGTGTGCTGGATCAGGCCGAGGCAGAGCGGACGCGCACCGAAATCTCGCGCAGGATCCTTGCCGCCGACAGGGCCGGAACACAGGCCCAAGCCGGAGCGCGCAGGCCTTCGCTGGCGCTGGCTGCGGCCTTGGGGCTTGTCGTGATTGGCGGATCGGGCGGGCTTTACTGGTCGCTCGGCGCGCCGGGATACGGGGACCTACCCCGCGCGGTTCGGATTTCCGAAAGCGAAACCATGCGCGCCAGCCGCGTCAGCCAGACCGAAATGGAAGCCCGCATCGCCGAGTTGCCCCGCGTGTCCGTGACCCTGACCGAAAGCGAACAGGCTCTGGTCGACCGCCTGCGGCAGGTGGTGGCCGACAATCCCGACGAACTTCAGGGCTGGAGGTTTCTGGCCAATGTAGAGCGCGACCTGCAGAACTTTGACGCAGCCGCCCGCGCCCAGTCGCAGGTCATCCGCCTGACAGGCGACGCGACGACCCCCGAAGAATACATCTACCTGCTGGACCTGATGGTCGCGGCGACGATGGGTCAGGTCTCGCCCGAGGCCGAGCAGCTGCTGCGGTCCGTTCTGATCGCCGATGACGCCAACCTGCCCGCGCGGTATTACCTTGGCCTGCTATACGCCCAGACCGACCGCCCCGATATCGCCTACCGCCTGTGGCGCGACGTAGTCGA
>JALQXR010000360.1 GCA_023263105.1 Marivivens sp.
CCAGCCGCAGCGCTTCGTCCCACGACGATTTTGCCAGACGGGTCAGGCGCTTATCGGGGCAGTTCGCCAGATCGAGGGCAACCGGCACGATCGCCAGATCCTCGTATCCGCTGGTCTTGCCGTAGGCGGCATTCCGGTGGTTGCGGATTACGCGCAGCATGTGGTCGCGGTTCTTTTCGAACTTGGCGAAGGCCCCCAGCTCACCGGCGATTTCAGCCGAGGTCGCGTAAGCCAAGCCGGTCATGATCGCGGTCAGGGCACCGGTCAGGGCGCGGCCCTCTTTCGAGTCGTAGCCAAGCCCCATGTTCATCAGCAGGCCGCCGATGTTGGCATAGCCCAGACCCAGCGTGCGGAAGTCGTAGCTGAGTTGCGCGATTTCCTTGGACGGGAACTGCGCCATCATCACGCTGATTTCCAGCGTCAGGGTCCACAGGCGGGTTGCGTGAACGTAGTCGTCGATCTGGAATTCGCTGTTCTTGTAGAAGGTCAGCAGGTTCATCGACGCAAGATTACAGGCCGTATCGTCAAGGAACATGTATTCCGAGCACGGGTTCGAGCCACGGATCTGCCCGTCTTCGGGGCAGGTGTGCCACGCGTTGACGGTGTCGTGGAACTGGATGCCCGGATCGGCGCAGGCCCAAGCGGCGTGCCCGACCTGTTCCCAAAGATCACGGGCGCGGATCGTCTTGCTGACCTTGCCATCCTTGCGGTTGATCAGGTCCCAGTCGCCGTCTTCTTCGACGGCTTTCAGGAAAGCGTCGGTGACGCGGATCGAGTTGTTCGAGTTCTGGCCCGAGACCGAGTTGTAGGCTTCCGAATCCCAGTCGGTGTCATAGGTCGGGAATTCGATGCTGGTGTGGCCCTGGCGTGCGTAATCCAGCACGCGTTTGATGTAAGTCTCGGGGATTGCGACCTTTTTGGCTTCGCGGATCGCAGTCTTGAGGCTGTCGTTCTTGGCCGGATCATAGGCGTCGGCCTCGGCTCCGTCCCAGGATTTCAGCGCGGCGAAGATACCGTTGAGCTTTTGTTCGTGCATCTTGGAACCGGCCACGATGCTGGCGACCTTTTGCTCTTCGAGCACCTTCCAGTTGATGAAATCCTCGATATCGGGGTGGTCGGCATCGACGATGACCATCTTGGCCGCGCGGCGGGTGGTGCCGCCCGACTTGATCGCGCCTGCAGCACGGTCACCTATTTTCAAGAAGCCCATCAGGCCCGACGACTTACCGCCGCCGGACAGTTTTTCGCCCTCGGCGCGGAGCGAGGAAAAGTTGGTGCCGGTGCCCGAGCCGTATTT
>JALQXR010000035.1 GCA_023263105.1 Marivivens sp.
CTGCGCGAGACCGATCAGATGCGGCTTTTCGAATTGCACCCGCAAGAGCATGCCGCCCTGCGCGACGGGATGGGCGCGGGTGCGATTGTCGAAAAGGCCGATGGTCTGGACGCGGTGATCGCCGCGTCGCCTCCTGACCCCGCCCGCGGCTTTCTGTTGGTCGATCCGTCATACGAGGTGAAGCCCGAGTACGACCTAGTTCCCCAGTTTCTGGCGCGCGTTCACAAGCGTTGGGGGATCGGGGTCAAGATGCTGTGGTATCCGATCCTGACCGACGCGCGGCATCTGGGCATGGTCGAAGCGATCGAGAGCCGGATCGACGGTGTGTTCCGCCACGAGGTCGGCTTTCCTCCGGCGCGCGAAGGGCACCGGATGGTTGGCTCTGGAGTGATCATGGTCAATGCGCCCTATGGAATCGCCGACGAAGCCGCGCGGCTGGGTGCGCTGTTCGACCGGTTGGGTTAGGGCTTTCGGTCGGGGACAAGGGGATTTAGAAGAAAGTCATGTTCGGAGATTTGCTAAAACGACTTGTGACGGACCGGCCCGAGCCTGCCTCGGACGGGGATGCGCGTCTGGCTTTGGGGGCGCTGCTGGTCAGGGTTGCCCGCGCCGACGGGGACTATGACGCGGACGAAGCGCGGATGATCGAAGCCGTGCTGGCGCGGCGCTACGGGCTGGACGCCACTGGTGCGACGCAGTTGCGGTCCCAGTGCGAGGTCATGGAATCCGAAGCGCCGGACACGGTCCGCTTTACCCGCGCGATCAAAGAGGCGGTCAGCTACGAAGACCGCGAAGCGGTGATCGCCGCACTTTGGGAAATCGTTCTGGCGGACGGCGTGCGCGACGACGCCGAATCCGCCTTGATGCGGATGGTTGCGCCTTTGCTGGGCGTCGGGGATGCCGAAAGCAACCGCATCAGGATGTCGATTCTGCAGGCACGTTCATGATCGCAGCTCTTCCGATGTATGCTCGGCCCGAGAACCGCGCCGCGCATGACGGATTCTGGGCCGATGTTCGCGACGGATTGCGGTCGCGGGGGATCGACGCGCCCGAGGCTCTGGACCACGATATCGACCATTTTGACAGTTGGGGGCGGCCTGATCTGTGTCTGGGGCAGATCTGCAACCTGCCTTATCGCGCCCATTTCAAGGACCGCGTCACGTTGATCGGGGCCTCGGACTATGGGTTGGAGGGATGCGAGGCGGGGCAGTATCGTTCGGTCGTCGTGGTGCGAAAAGACGATCCCGCCACAGCGGTCGGGGACTGCGACGGCTACCGGCTGGCGTATAACGACGCGGGTTCGCAATCCGGCTGGGCCGCCGCTTGGGTGATGTCGCGGGCCGCTGGGATCGGCTTTGCCCGCGGGCCCCTGACGCATGGGCACCGGCTGAGCCTTGCGGCGGTGGCGACCGGCGGGGCCGACATCGCGTTCATCGACGCCCAGACCTATCGCATTGCGTTGACCCACGGCACGGACGCCACCGACCAACTGAAGGTCATCGGCTATTCCCACCGGAGTCCGGCGATGAGCTTTATCACCCGCAAGGGGCAGAACCCCGCGCCCTATTTCGCCGCCATCCAAGAGGCCATCGCCGCGATGCCCGAGCCGTCCCGTGCGACGCTCGGGCTTTGTGGCATTGTCGCCCTGCCGCTGTCGGCCTATGCTGAACCGCTTCCGCCTCGTCCCGAGGACTTGCCAAACTGGTCATGACAGATGCCCGAACTGGGAACTTGCACGACCCATGGTGCCGAAAAGTGCGTTGCAAACCGTTAGAATTTGAGACCTACTCGCCCTGAAACCAAGAGACAGCAGCCGCCCGTGACACAAAAAGCCCCCGTTATCGAAATCAAAGACCTGCACAAAGCCTATGGCACTTTGGAAGTGTTGAAGGGGGTCAGTATTACTGCTCGGGCCGGCGACGTCGTGTCGATGATCGGCAGCTCGGGATCGGGAAAATCCACGCTGTTGCGCTGTGCGAACCTGCTAGAGGACAGCCAGCAGGGCGATGTGGTGTTCTGCGGCGAACCGGTCCGCTGGCGCGGGCACGGGCTGCACCGCCATCCCGCCGACCGCCAGCAGATGATCCGTATCCGCACGAACCTGTCGATGGTGTTCCAGCAGTTCAACCTCTGGTCGCACATGACGATCCTGCAGAACGTGATGGAAGCGCCGCTGACCGTGCTGGGCCGCGACAAGGCAGAGGTCGAGGCCTCGGCCCGCCGTTATCTGGACAAGGTCGGCATCGGGGAAAAATGCGACGTCTATCCGGCGCAGCTTTCGGGCGGGCAGCAGCAGCGCGCCGCCATCGCGCGGGCGCTGTGCATGGAGCCCAAGGCGATCCTGTTCGACGAGCCGACCTCGGCCTTGGACCCCGAACTGGAACAAGAAGTTGTAAAGGTTATCAAGGACCTTGCAAACGAGGGTCGCACGATGATCATCGTGACCCATGACATGCGACTGGCCGCCGATGTGAGCGACCATGTCGTCTTTCTGCACCAGGGCAAGATCGAGGAAGAGGGCGCGCCCTCGACCCTGTTCAAGAACCCGCAGACAGACCGCCTGAAGCAGTTTCTATCGGCGACTGCTCCGGCCTAAACCTAGCCGAATAACAACGGGAGAAACCAATGAAAAAGCTTATCCTTTCGACGGCGCTGATTGCCCTGACCTCGGGCGCGGCATTTGCCGAAAGCCATGGCATGACCGTCCGCATGGGTACCGAGGGCGCCTACCCTCCGTACAACTTCATCAACGACGCCGGTGAAGTCGACGGTTTCGAGCGCGAACTGGGTGACGAACTCTGCGCCCGCGCCGAACTGACCTGCGAATGGGTCACCAACGACTGGGATTCGATCATTCCGAACCTCGTGTCGGGCAACTACGACACCATCATCGCCGGCATGTCGATCACCGCCGAGCGTGACGAAGTCATCGACTTTACCCAAGACTACTACCCGCCCACCGCTTCGGCCTATGTCGCTCTGACCGACGGCGCCGACTATATGGGTGGCGTTGTGTCGGCACAGACCGCGACCATTCAGGCAGCTCACATCGCCGAAAGCGGCGCGACCCTGCTGGAATACGCGACCCCCGACGAAACCATCGCAGCCGTCCGCAACGGCGAAGCTGACGCTGTGTTCGCCGACTATGACTACCTTGCTCCGATCGTCGAAGCATCGGGCGGCGAACTGATGTTCGTTGGCGACCGCGTGCCTCTGGGCGGCGGCGTTGGCATGGGTCTGCGTGAATCGGACGCGGAACTGCGTGACAAGTTCAACGCAGCCATCGACTCGATGAAGGCCGACGGCAGCCTGAACGCCCTGCTGGCCAAATGGTTCGGCGAAGGCGTCGCAACCTACTAATCGGCAAGACCTTGGGGCGGCGGGCAGCTGCCGCCCCACCTTTACCCTAACCTGCGGCTAATCATTCCGATGTGTTCCGATCCCCAATCCATCGAGGGCCTCACGTGGCTCGCCTGTTACCTGACAACGGGCAAACATATGTCGATGTATTGGGCATTGGGCACCGTGCTGCTGCTGCTTGCGGTGACCGCGCCGTCGGCGCTGTTGTTCGGCTTTGGCGGGGCGACCGCCGCACGCAGCCGCGTTGCGCCGCTGCGCTGGCTGGGCAAGGCCTATATCTCGATCGTGCGCGGCGTGCCCGACATCGCCTTTTTCCTGTTCTTCGTGATCGCGCTGGATCAGGCCTTCGAATGGCTGCGCCACCAGATCAAATGCCCCGACTGGGACAAGGAAATCTGGCAGGGCAACGACTTTCTGGTTTGCCCGCAGGCGAAGCTGCCGCTTGGAACCTCGCCGCAGTGGATCCATGAAACCTATGGCTTCTTCCTTGCGGTTCTGACGTTTTCCATCGTGTTCGGCGCGTTTGCCGCCAACGTGATCTTTGGCGCGATGCGGGCGGTGCCTGCTGCCCAGATCGAAACGGCAGAGGCCTACGGCATGTCGCATCGCCAGACGTTCTGGCGGGTGCTGGTGCCGCAGATGTGGGTCTATGCCCTGCCCGGCCTGTCGAACCTGTGGATGGTGCTGATCAAGGCCACGCCGCTGCTGTTCCTGCTGGGCGTCGAAGATATCGTCTATTGGGCGCGCGAACTGGGCGGGACGAAGACCCCTCAATTCACCGACTATCCGCATGGCGACTGGCGGATGTGGTACTTTTTCGCGCTGCTCGTGTTCTATCTGATGTTTACCAAAGTCTCCGAAGTGGTCCTGTCCTGGATCATGACGCGGCTGACGCGCGGGCAGGCCACAATGGGCGGCGAAGCGCAAAGAAAGGCCGCCGCATGAGCTGCTGGGAAACCATCGCCGACTACGCGCTGCGCAGCCAAGGCATAGGCGAGCGGCTGTTGCCGCGCACCGACTTCACCTTGTGCCAGCAGTTCACGCTGATCGGTTCGGGGATGATCTGGAACATCTACTTTGGCACCTTCGCGCTGGTCTCGGGCTTTTTTCTGGCCACCGCCGTCGCGCTGGGCAAGGCGACGCGGTCGGTCTGGCTGCGTAAACCGTCCGAGTGGTTCATCTTTGTGTTCCGTGGCTCGCCGCTGTTTATCCAGTTCTTCTTTGCCTACTTTCTGTTCCTGTCGCTGAAATCGTCCTACCCCGCGATGGCGCCCTTTACGGCCGCTTGGCTCGGGGCCTTGGTGGTGCTGTTCCTGAACACCGCCGCCTATTCAGCCGAGATCTTCTACGGCGCGCTCCTGTCGATCCCGAAGGGCGATCTAGAGGCCGCCGACGCCTATGGCATGTCCGGATGGTCGCGGTTCCGCCGTGTCGTCTGGCCGACCATGCTGCGGCTTGCCTGGCCCGCCTACACGAACGAGGCGATCTTTTTGTTCCACGCGACGACGCTGGTTTTCTTTTCCGGCTTTCCGGCGGCGCAACAAAGCGGGGACGCGCTGTATTACGCCAGCTATTTTGCCGACAAGACATTCAACCCCTTTGTTCCCTACCCGATCCTTGCGTTCTATTTCATCCTGTTGACGCTGACGGTGATCGGGATGTTCGGGTTGGTGAACAAGCGGCTGAACAGGCATTTGCCGCAGGACCGCCGCGTAAAAATGCGGTTCCGCCCCAACCTGATCCGCTAAGAAAAGATTTCTCTTGCCTGAATGAGGGCGGCGGTTGTATTCAATATATGATCAAATTTCTTGGGTGGGTCCCCACTAGGCTGATTCTTTAAGGTATCGCCTGTCGGGGCTGCTACAACCCTCTGCGATGAATTTGATCATAAATGAAATGGGCCAAGGGCATGGTCCGTCAGAGCTTGGGGGTTACCTCCCCTTGGCCGGCCATGCCTGTCCCGGAAAATTGGTGATTCCATGACGAGCTGGCTTGATCAGCATCCCGAAGTCCGCAACGTGCGTGCAGGCGCCGCCGACCTGAATGGTCAGGCCCGTGGCAAGCGCGTTCCCATCAAATTTGCCCGCAAGCTGGAAGAAGACGGCATGCGCTTTCCCCTGTCGGTGATGAACCTCGACATCTGGGGCGAGGACGTCGAAGACAGCCCGCTGGTCTTTGAAACGGGCGACCCCGATGGCGTCCTGATGCCGACGGACCGCGGATATGTGCCGCTGCCCTGGCTGGAAACCCCCAGCGCCCTCTTGCCGCTGTGGATGTTCACCGAAGACGGCAATCCGTTCGACGGCGACCCGCGTCAGGCGCTGGCGCATATTGTCGACCGCTTCAAAAAGCTCGGCATGACCCCTGTCGTCGCGACCGAGATGGAATTCTACCTTGTCGATGACTCGGGCAATGAAATCCAGCAACCAAAGTCGCCCCGCTCGGGCAAGCGCCGCCCCGGCGCCGAGATCCTGAGCCTGCGCGCTCTCGACGCTTTCGACTCGTTCTTTAACGACCTCTACGACGCCTGCGAGCAGATGGAGATCGAAACCGAGGCCGCCACGTCCGAAGTCGGCATGGGCCAGTTCGAAATCAACCTCGTCCACGTTGCCGACGCGCTGCGGGCCGCCGACGACGCTTGGCTGTTCAAGATGCTGGTTCGCGGCTTGGCCCGAAAGCACAACATGGCGGCCAGCTTTATGGCAAAGCCCTACGAGGACTTTGCCGGCAACGGTATGCACGTCCACTTTTCGCTGATCGACAAAGACGGCAACAACCTCTTTGCCAATGACACCTTCGAAGGCACCCAGCTTTTGAAGAACGCGATTGCGGGCTGCCTGAAAGGGATTCCGGAACTGGCGCTGGTCTATGCCCCGCACGGCAACAGCTATGACCGTCTGGTTCCCGAAAGCCACGCTCCGACCGGCATCTGCTGGGCCTACGAAAACCGCACCGCGAGCGTCCGCGTTCCCGGCGGTAAATTCGGCGCCCGCCGCGTAGAGCACCGCGTCGCGGGTGGCGATGTGAACCCCTATATGTTCCTGACCGCGGTTCTGGGCTCTGCCCTGATCGGGATCGAGGAAAAGCTCACCCCGCCGCCGCCGATTTCCGGCAACGCCTACGAGCAGGATCTGGACCAGATCCCCGCGACCTGGGCCGAAGCGATCGACGCTTTTGAAACCAGCAAACTCGCGCGGAAGATCATGCCCGAACTGCTGATCCAGAACCTTGTCCTGACCAAGCGGCAAGAGCTGCATTACTTCAGCGAACTCTCGCCGGGTGAGAAACTGGACCTCTACCTAGACACGGTCTGACGCCCCGCCCTGCCGCGCCCCCGCCAAAGGGGGCGCGACCGCCGACCAGAGACACGCACCCTCAAAGAGGATGAACAAGATGAAAATCGGAATTCTGCAAACCGGTCACTCTCCGGACGCGATGCGCGACAGCCATGGCGACTACAGCGACCTGTTTGAAAAACTGCTGGCAGGACGCGGGTTCGAATTCCGGACCTATAGCGTCGTGGACATGGAGTTTCCCGAAGACGTCAACGACTGCGACGGCTGGCTCCTGACAGGGTCGCGCCACGGCACCTACGAAGACCACCCCTTTATCCCGCCGCTCGAGGACTTTATCCGTGCGGCCTATAAAGCCGCCGTTCCCATGGTCGGCGTGTGCTTTGGCCACCAGATCATCGCCCAGGCCCTTGGCGGCAAGGTCGAGAAATTCAAGGGAGGCTGGGCCGTGGGCCGGCAGGAATATGACTTTGGCGGTGAGCGCGTCGCGCTGAACGCCTGGCATCAAGACCAGGTGGTCACGCGTCCCGCCGACGCGGAAATTTGCGGCACCAACGGGTTCTGCGAAAACGCCGCATTGGTTTATGGCAACAAGGCGTTCACCGTTCAGGCCCACCCCGAATTCACCAGCGATTTCGTCGGCGAACTTGCCGAATCCCGTGGCCGAGGCGTGGTCCCCGACCCGCTTTTGGACGCCGTCGCTGACAATAGTGCCCTGCCCGTGGACCAGCAGCGTCTGGCCGGCCAGATCACCACATTTTTTAAAGAGAGAAAGCTCGCATCATGAGCGAATGGTTAGAAAAACTCCCCGAAGCCGCCCGCACCTTCCTGGAAGGCAAACGGCTGGACGAAGTCGAATGCATTATTTCGGACCTGCCCGGCATCGCCCGAGGCAAGGCCGTGCCTGCCTCGAAATTCACAAAGCAGGAATATTTCCACCTTCCGGACTCGATCTTTTACCAGACCATCACCGGTGACTGGGGCGAAGCCGCAGGCGAAGAGGGTTTCATCGAACGCGACATGATCCTGCGTCCCGATATGGAAACCGCGACCGCCGCACCGTGGACCGCCGACTGGACCCTGCAAGTGATCCACGACGCCTTTGACCGCAAGGGCAAGCCGATCGAATACGCCCCCCGCAACGTGCTAAAGCGCGTGGTGGACCTGTACCGCAAGCAGGGCTGGGAGCCGGTCGTCGCGCCGGAAATGGAATTCTACCTTGTCGCGCGGAACCTTGATCCGGCCAAGAGCATCGAGCCGATGATGGGCCGCTCGGGCCGCCCCGCCGCCGCACGTCAGGCCTATTCGATGACCGCGGTCGATGAATTCGGCCCCGTGATCGACGACATCTACGACTTTGCCGAAGCCCAAGGGTTCGAAATCGACGGCATCACGCAGGAAGGCGGCGCCGGCCAGTTGGAAATCAACATGGTCCACGGCGATCCGGTGAAACTGGCGGACGAGGTGTTCTACTTTAAGCGTCTGATCCGCGAAGCCGCCCTGCGTCACAACTGTTTTGCGACCTTTATGGCCAAGCCGATCGCGGACGAGCCGGGCAGTGCGATGCACATCCACCACTCGGTGATCGACAAGGAAACCGGCTTGAACATCTTCTCTGGCCCGCAAGGCGGAGAGACCGACGCGTTCTTCCACTATATCGGCGGTTTCCAGAAATATATGCCCGCCGTCATCGCGGTCATGGCGCCCTATGTGAACAGCTATCGCCGCTACGTGAAGGACCACGCCGCCCCGATCAATCTGGCTTGGGGCCGTGACAACCGCACCACCGGCATCCGCGTTCCGCTGTCCTCGCCGCGGTCGCGCCGTGTGGAAAACCGGTTGGCTGGCATGGACTGCAACCCCTACCTTGGGATCGCTGCGTCGCTGGCTTGCGGCTACCTTGGTCTGATGAACGAAGTCTGGCCGTCCAAGCAGTTCAAGGGCGACGCCTACGAAGGCGAAGAGGACATCCCCCGCGTGATGGGCGATGCTCTGGACCTGTTTGAAGCCGCAACCGACATGCACGAAGTGCTGGGCCCCGATTTCGCCCGTGTCTATTCGATCGTGAAGCGGACCGAATACGAAGAGTTCCTGCAGGTCATCAGCCCGTGGGAACGCGAGCACCTGCTGCTTAACGTCTGACCCGACACCGCCGGGCGCCCCGAACAGGGCGCCCGATGCGATTCCAAAGACCCGAAGGTAGCCCCATGCGCAACCCGCTTCACCTTAACGACGCGGCCAGCGATTTCCCACCCAGCTGGTATGCCGCCACCGTCAACGCCCCCGCGCCGCGACCCGCGCTAAAGGGCGACCACCGCGCGGACGTCTGCGTCGTCGGCGCAGGCTACACCGGACTCACCGCCGCTCTGGACCTTGCCCGAAAAGGGCTCCGCGTCATCGTGCTCGAGGCGCATAAGGTCGGCTGGGGCGCGTCTGGCCGCAATGGCGGGCAGGTCGGCTCGGGCTATAACAAGGGCCAGAAATGGCTGGAAACCCGCCTTGGACTCGACGCCGCAAAGGCGCTCTGGACCCTCACCGAAGAGGCAAAGGACATGCTGCGCGAAAACGTGGCGGCCTTTGCCACCGATGCGCTCTACCGTCCGGGCGTGGCGCATGGCGAATACCGGCCCGGCCAGATGGCCCATGTCCGCGAAGACGTCGACCACCTGCGCGACACCTACGGGTACAACGGGATCGAGGTGCTAGAGCGTGACGCCTTCCGTGAAATCGTCCGTTCGGACTGGTACCACGGCGGGCTGGTCGATCACGGCGCGGGCCATATCCACCCGCTCCGCTACGTGCTCGCGCTGGGTCAACAGGCCGAGGCCGCCGGCGCAATTATCCACGAAACCTCGGAAGCCACGGCGCTGACCCACGGCGCGACACCCACGGTGCATACCGCACAGGGCAAAGTGACCGCCGACCATGTCGTGCTTGCCGGAAACGGCTATCTGCACAACCTCGAACCCAAGGTCGAAGCCATGGTCATGCCCATGAACAGCTTCATCGGCGCGACCGTCCCCTTGGGAAAAGCCGCCCAAGAGGTCCTGTCCCAAGACATCGCCGCCTGCGATTCCAGCCATGTCGTCAATTACTTCCGCCTGTCCGAAGACGGTCGCCTGCTGTTCGGCGGACGCGCCAACTATCGGCTGAGGTTCCCCGCCGACATCGGAGGAACGCTGCACCGCCGGATGGGCAAAATGTTCCCACAGATCGCGGACCGCCCGTTCGAATACCAATGGGGCGGCACGCTGGGCGTCAGCATGTCCCGCCTTCCGTCAATTCGGGCGGTCACAAAAAACGTTCTCAGCGGCTCGGGCTACGCGGGCCACGGCGTTGCGCTTTCGGGAATGGCAGGGCGCGTCATGGCCGAAGCCGTCGTGGGTCAGGCGCAGCGGCTCGACACTTTTTCGTCCCTGCCAAATCGCCCCTACCCGCTGGGTACGGCGCTTCACGCCCCTGCGCTGTGGCTCGCGATGGCGTGGTTCTCGATGCGGGATCGTCTGGGACTATAGGTCGAACCGGCTTCTTTGGTCCGGAACTCCGGGGTCCGGGGCAGAGCCCCGGGGTATCGGCGGCAGCGCTACTTGCCCATCCGCGACAGCTTTGACTGCAACTCGGCCAGTTGCTTCTTGATGTCGTCCAGATCCGGCGCGTCTTCGGACTCGTCCTTTTTCGCGCCGCCCGCGTTCATCATTCCGCCGGTCATCGCCTTCAGAAACGCCTCTTGCTGCGCGCGCATCGCGTCGAATCCCGGCATCTTGGACATCGGGTTGGCCTTGGCCATGTTCTCCATCAACTGCGATTGTCCGTCGCGCAGCATCTCGAAAGACGCGGCAAGGAACTGCGGCACAACGGACGACGCCTGCGTCGTATAGCTCCGGACCAGATCGGTCAGCACATCGACGGGCAGGACGCTTTCGCCCTTGCTTTCATGCTCTGCAATGATCTGCAAAAGGTACTGGCGCGTCAGGTCATCGCCGGATTTCAGATCGACGATCTGCACATCCCGACCTTCGCGGATGAAAGAGGCGATATCCTCGAGCGTCACGTAATCGCTTGTCTCCGTGTTGTAGAGACGCCGGCTCGCATAACGCTTGATCAACAGGGGTTTGCTGGTATCGGCCACGTGATCCTCCCAGAACATGTGCGGCAATGCAGAAAGCCTATGCTGCCTTTGCAGATAAATAAAGTGTTAGCCCCCCTGTTTTCCTCTGCGCCAGCAATTAAGTTTCTCTAAACCGCAAGAAAAGGAACGACAAAATGGATCGCGCCGACGAATACACTCCGCCGAAAATCTGGGAGTTCACAGAAGAGAATGGCGGAAAATGGGGTGGGTTGAACCGCCCGACCGCCGGTGCCACCCACGACAAAACGCTGCCGCGCGGCGAACATCCGCACCAGCTTTATTCGCTGGCCACGCCCAACGGCGTTAAGATCACGGTGATGTTCGAAGAACTACTGGCGGCGGGCCATTCGGATGCCGAATACGATGCCTACCTGATCGACATCGGTGAGGGCGACCAATTCGGATCGGACTTTGTTTCGATCAACCCGAACTCGAAAATTCCGGCGCTGATCGACTATTCCACGTCCGAACCGACCCGCGTGTTCGAGTCCGGCTCGATCCTGTTCTATCTGGCCGAAAAGTTCGGGACATTCCTGCCCACGTCCGGTGTTGCGCGGACACAGGTGATGAACTGGACGTTCTGGCAGATGGGTTCTGCGCCCTATCTGGGCGGCGGCTTCGGGCATTTCTACGCCTATGCGCCGTGGAAAATGAAATACCCCATCGACCGCTTCGCGATGGAAACCAAGCGCCAGATGGATGTGCTGGACAAGCAGCTAGCCGACAACCGCTTTATCGCGGGCGACGAATATACCATCGCCGATATCGCGATCTGGCCGTGGTACGGAAACCTCGCCCTTGGCCGCCAATATGACGCGGGCGAATTTTTGCAGGTCCAAAGCTATGAGAACCTGCAGCGTTGGGCCAAAGAGGTCGGCGCACGACCGGCCGTACGGAATGGCCGAAAGGTCAACCGCACATGGGGACCCGCGTCCGACCAGCTGCGCGAGCGTCACTCGGCCAGCGATTTCGACACTTTGCCGAAAGACTGACATAGCCGCGCGACGCGGCACCGCTGAAAAAGGAAGGGCGCGTAACCGGTCTGGTTACGCGCCCGATTTCTTCCGGCTCAGGGAGGGGAGCCGGTTGAAAGTCCTATTAGGCAGCCGAGGCTTTCTTGGCGACCGAGGTGACTTCGGCAGCGGCCTTCTGGGCGGCGGCGGTCACGTCTGCGGTGGCTTTCTGGGCAGCAGCCGAGAACTCTTCGGTGGTCTTCTTGCTTGCGGTCATGACCAGCTCGAGCGTCTCGGTCTGGACTTTGCGAGCGATGTCAGCAAAGGCAGCCATGTGCTCGGCAGCGGCTTCGGCGCTGGACGATGCGAAGTCGGTCATCGACTTGGCGTAGTCAGCGGGCTCGGCTTTGGCTTTGGAAACGGCCGACAGCTTGACGAGCGTATCGCCAGCCCATTTGGCGGACAGGTCGGTCGACTTCTTGGCGGCTTCGAGAGCGACGGTCGACATTTTCTCGGCAAGAGCGGCTTGGCTCTTGTAGAGGTCTTCCATTGCTTTGGTGTCTACCGGCAGAGTGCCCATCATGTCTTTGAAGACGGCGGTGAAGTCTTGGGTCTTGGCCATGATAATAACCTTTCAGATCGGGTGCGGTGGGAGGTCCCGCGTTAATTTCATGACCCCTATATGCACGCTGCACTGCAGCATTTCAAGTCTTTTTTCTGCAGTGCAGCAAATTTTCTTCGCAAGCGCGGAAAAACGGGCCTATTCCGGTTTGAGCACCGGTTTTGCCGACACATAGGTCCCGGGTGCGGGCGCGATTGGCGGATAGTCTTTCGATCCCGGGTCACGCGCGGGAATCATCTTGCCCGACTTGGCCGACAGCCAGCTTTCCCATTTCGGCCACCACGACCCGTCATGCGAATCTGCGTCCGCCCGCCAGTCTTCGGGCGCGAGGTTCAGATCGGGGTTGGTCCAGTGGCCGTATTTCTTTTTCGAGGGTGGATTGACGATGCCCGCGATATGGCCCGATCCGGCAAGGATAAAGGTTTTGTCCTTTGATCCCATCTGCTGGACGCCGCGATAGCAACTGTCCCACGCGGCGATGTGGTCGGTTTCACAGGCGATCGAGCAGAGCGGCACGGACACGTCGGAAATATGCAGCTTTTCGCCCAGTATCTCGTATCCGCCCTCGGCGAATTCGTTGCTCTGGCACAGGCCGCGCAGGTATTCGACAGCCATCTTGCCCGGAAGGTTGGTGCCGTCGCCATTCCAGTACAGCAGGTCAAAAGCGGGCGGGGTTTCGCCCAGCATGTAGCTTTTGATCGCGGGCTGGTAGATCAGATCGTTGGACCGCAGAAAGCTGAACGTGCGGGCCATATAGAACCGGTCCAGCACGCCCGTGCCTTCGCATTCGGCCTCTAGCCCGTCGACAAAATCGTCCGACAGGAACACGCCCACCTCTCCGGGTTCCGAAAAATCGGTCATCGTGGTGAAGAACGTCGCCGAGTTCACCGAGTCGATGCCGCGCTTTTTCATCAAGGCAAGCGTCAGCGACAGGGTCGTGCCGGCGATGCAATAGCCGATGGTGTTGACCTTTTTCACCTGCGCGATTTCGCAGGCCTTTTCGATGGCGGTCAGGTAGCCCGTCTCGACATAATCGCCCAGCCCCACATCAGCATAAGTGGTGTCGGGGTTGACCCAGCTTACGACGAACAAGGTATAGCCCTGATCGACAATCCACTTGATCAGGCTGTTGGCGGGCTTCAGGTCGAGGATGTAGAATTTGTTGATCCACGGCGGGAAGATGATCAGCGGCGTTTCGTGGACCTCGCCGGTCGAGGGCTTGTACTGGATCAGCTCGAACAACCGGTTGCGAAAGACGACCTCGCCTTCGCTGGTGCCGATGTTTTCACCGACGGTAAAGGCCTTTTTGTCGGCAAGCGTGACGATCAGTTCGCCTTCGTTCGCCTCTAGGTCGTTGACCAGATTTTCCAGCCCGTCCACCAGACTCTGACCGTCCGTCGCCATCGCCTTTTCCAGCGCGTCGGGGTTGGTGCCCAGAAAATTGGTCGGGCTCATCATGTCGATGATCTGCTGGCTGAAATAGTCCAACCGGCGTTTGTCCTCGACCGACAGGCCATCGGCTTCGCCCAGCGCGGTGCGCACCGCCTCGGCATTGGTCAGGTATTGTTCTTTGAGCAGGTGGAAATAGGGGTTGTTTTCCCACATCGGGTTGGCAAAGCGCCGGTCGGCTGCCGGAGGCGGCGCACTGGCCGCGTCCGCGTCGTCAGCGGGAACGGCACCGGTCGCGAACTGCTGCTGGGCTTCGATGTAATGGCGCAGCGTCTTGCCCCAATACCCCACCTGCTGTTCGATCATGCGGGCGGGGTTGTTGACCATGCCGGCCATATAGGCGGCGGCGGCTTTCATATACAGATCCTGCCCCGGACCCTGCAGCGACTGCGGCACCTGACGCTTGTGCGACATCACCGCGACCAACCGTTTGCCAAGTTCCTCCAGCTTTTCGAGGTTCGCTTCCAGCCGATGCACCTGCGGCGCTTCTTCGCGATCGTTATCGAATTCATTTGTTGTCATATGAACCTCGTCCGCCTATTTTGCACTTGCAGCATTACGCAGGGACGCCCCTCGATGCAATGCGACGTTCCGGCACGAGCTGCAATTCGCGGCATTGGCCGATCAAGAACCGAGGAAGGCCCGAATGAAGTATATGTTCACCTACGACCTCATGGAAAGCGCGCGTAATACGAACCAGTGGCTCGGAGCCACCGCGCGCGCCATTGCAGGGTATCCCGCCATGGCCGGGACGATGAATCCCTACATGGAATGGCTGGGCGCATGGGGCGAAGTGACCGAACGCACCTTTGAACGCATGGTTGCGAAGCCCGACTGGGGAATCGCTGCCTTTACCAACGAAGACGGAAAGGACCATTCGGTCCGAATCGAAACCGAGGTAAGCCGACCCTTTGGCGATCTCATCCACTTCCGGATTCCCGGTCGCCGCGCCCGCAAACGCCGCGTCCTGCTGGTCGCGCCGATGTCGGGCCACTATGCCACGCTGTTGCGCAAGACGGTGATCAGCCTGCTGCCCGACTGCGAGGTCTATATCACCGACTGGCACAACGCCCGCGACATTCCGGTCAGCGAAGGCAAGTTCGACGTCGAGGATTACACCGGCTACCTTGTCGACTTTATGAAGCATCTGGGCAGCGACCTGCATGTCATCGCGATCTGCCAGCCCGCGCCTCTGACGTTGGCGGCGACCGCGCTGCTGGCCGAGGAAGACCCGCAGGCACAGCCGCGCACCCTGACCCTGATCGGCGGCCCCATCGACCCCGAGGCAAACCACACCGAAGTCACCGACTTTGGCCGCAGCGTCACCATGGGCCAACTGGAACAGACGATGATCCAGCGGGTCGGCTATAAATACCCGGGGGTTGGTCGTCTGGTCTATCCGGGCCTTTTGCAGCTTGCCTCGTTCATGTCGATGAACTCGCAAACCCACGCCAAGGCGTTCTCGGACCAGATCATGCGTGCGGCCAAAGGCGAGGCCAGCGACCACGACAAGCACAATACATTCTACGACGAATACCTTGCCGTGATGGACATGACGGCCGAGTTCTACCTGTCGACCGTCGAGCGCGTGTTCAAGAACCGCGAAATCGCCCGCAACGACTTTACCGTCAACGGGCGCAAGGTCGACATTTCAAAGATCACGACCGTCGCGGTCAAGATCGTCGAAGGCGAAAAGGACGATATCTCGGCGCCCGGACAGTGTCTGGCCGCGCTGGACCTGCTGACCGGCCTGCCCGACAGCAAGAAAGCGTCGCATCTGGAACCCGGAGCAGGCCACTACGGCATTTTCGCGGGCCGCAGCTGGCGCAACAATATCCGCCCGCTGGTGCTGGAATTCATCGACGCCAATTCCGACATCGCGCCAAAGTCCAAATCGAAGGTTGTCGCGATCTGATCGCGGCACCCTTGGCAGGCCAGCTTGCCGGCCGCCCGATAGGTCTGAGCCCGCCCCGCCACATCCGGCGGGGCGTTTTCGTTTTTGGCGTCTGCTCCTCTTGACGCGCCCAGCCAAACCCGCCACTTCTGCCGCCACACATAACCCGCAACCGGGCGTTCCGTGGGCGCCAAACTGACGAGGAGACAGGCCATGAGCCAGATTTCCCTTACATTTCCTGATGGCAATGCGCGCAGCTACGACGCTGGCGTGACTCCGGCCGAGGTCGCGGCCTCGATCGCGCCGTCGCTGGCCAAACGCGCGATCTCTGCGCAGGTGGGCGGGGCGCATTGGGACCTCCAGTGGCCGATCACCGCAGATGCGCCCATCGCCATCAACACGCTAAAGGACGAAGCTCCGGCGCTGGAACTGGTGCGGCACGACCTCGCGCATATCATGGCGCGCGCGGTGCAAGAGCTGTGGCCGGACGTACAGGTCACGATCGGGCCGGTCATCGAAAACGGCTGGTACTATGACTTTGACCGTCAGGACCCCTTTACGCCCGAAGATCTGGGCGCGATCGAAGCGAAGATGAAGCAGATCATCAACGCCCGCGACACCGTCCGGACCGAGGTCTGGGACCGCGCCCGCGCCGTCCAGCACTATAAGGACAAGGGCGAGCCCTATAAGGTCGAGCTGATCGAAGCCATCCCCGGCACCGAGCCGATCCGGATGTATTGGCACGGCGACTGGCAGGACCTGTGCCGTGGCCCTCACCTGCAGCACACGGGCCAAGTGCCCGCCGACGCGTTCAAGCTGATGAACGTGGCTGGCGCCTACTGGCGCGGCGACAGCGCGCGCGCGCAGCTGCAGCGGATCTACGGCGTGGCCTTCCTGAACAAGGACGACCTGAAAGCCTATCTGCACCGTCTGGAAGAAGCCGCAAAGCGCGACCACCGCAAGCTGGGCCGCGAAATGGACCTGTTCCACATGCAGGAAGAGGCCCCCGGTCAGGTCTTTTGGCACCCCAACGGCTGGACGGTCTACACGACGCTGCAGGACTACATGCGCCGCCAGCAGAAGCGCGGCGGCTATGTCGAGGTGAACACGCCCCAGGTCGTGAACCGCAAGCTGTGGGAAGCCTCGGGCCACTGGCAGAACTACCAGGAAAACATGTTCATCGTCGAAGTGGACGAGGAACATGCGCGCGAAAAGACGGTCAACGCGCTCAAGCCCATGAACTGCCCCTGCCACGTGCAGATCTTCAACGTGGGCCTGAAGTCCTACCGCGACCTGCCGCTGCGGATGGCCGAGTTCGGGTCCTGCAACCGCTACGAGCCCTCGGGCGCGCTGCACGGCATCATGCGCGTGCGCGGCTTCACCCAAGACGATGGTCATATCTTTTGTACCGAAGATCAAATCTTGGCGGAAAGCGTTAATTTCACCACGCTCTTGCAAAAGGTCTACAAAGACTTTGGTTTCACCGACATCATTTACAAAGTCGCGACGCGACCCGCGCAACGCATCGGCTCCG
>JALQXR010000361.1 GCA_023263105.1 Marivivens sp.
ATTCTGGGCAACTGACCTAGGCGAGCGCCGCCGCCAAAGTGCCGGTGACCTTCCATGCGGGGTCGAGGATCAAGAGATCTTCGGCCCTGCGTCCTGTCAGAGTGCACAGGTCGTCGCGTCCGACCACGCGGGCGGGCACCGTGGTGGCCATCCGCAGCGCCTCGGCGGGATCGACGCCCAGCACGGTGATCAACCGGCGCACGCTTTCGGCCAAGGTGACATGGGCGCCAGCCAGCGAGCCCTGATCGTTCAGGAGCCGGCCGTCGCTGAGGGTGAGGTGCATGTCATAAAGCTGGAAACTGTCCGATCCCCCGACCGTCGGCATCGCGTCCGAAACCAGAAACGTAAGGTCCTTTGCCGGACGAGCCCGCAGGGCGATGGCGATCACATCGTCGGCCACATGGACGCCGTCGCAGATGATCCCCGCATAGGCCCGCGAATTCAGCGCCGCCCCCGTCACCCCCGGTGAGCGGTTCAGCATCGGGGACATGGCATTGAAAAGATGGGTGAAACACCCCGCACCTGCGGCCAGCGCGGCTTTGGTGTCCTCGGCCGTGGCGTTGGTATGGCCCAAAGACACCACCGCGCCGGTCGCCGCCAGTTCCGAAATCTGGTCGGCCGAGGCATTTTCCGGCGCGAGCGTGATCATGACCGGCAGCCCCTCGGCCCGCAGGCTGGCCACCAGATCGATCGTCGCGCGGTCCATCGGGCGGACATAGGCTTCGTCGTGGGTGCCGCGACGTGCCACGCTGATATGGGGGCCTTCGATGTGGATGCCCAGAACGCCGACCTGATCCCGCGCCGCAAGCACAGCGCGCGCCGCTTTCTGCATCACCTCGGGCGCGTCGGTGATGACGGTCGGCAGCAGGCCCACGGTCCCGAACCTGCGGTGCGCGGCGACGATGGCCGCGATGCCTTCGGGGGTCGGGTCGGTGTTGAACAGCACGTCCCCGCCGCCATTCACCTGCAAGTCGATGAAACCCATGGTCAAAGTGCCCAAGACAGGTCTGACCCGAGCGCAAGCGGGCGGCTCGGCTGCGACCTGCTCGACCACTCTTCCGCGCAAGGCCACAACGCCACGCGACACTGTCTGTCCGTCGAACAGCGCGTCGGGCCGGACCCAGACCAGTGGCGGCACATCAGACATGATCGGTTCCCCTTTGCATTGGGCCTGTCTCATCGAAAAAATAGGGGTCGAGCGCAAGCTGCACACTTGCCGCAGCCAGCGAGCGCGACAGCGATCCCCCCATCGAACCGCGCAGCGCTTCGGCACGATCA
>JALQXR010000362.1 GCA_023263105.1 Marivivens sp.
GGCCTGGGCAAAAACCAAACAAAGCCAGGGCCGCAGCCAAGACTTTGAGAAGTTCCGGGGCCCGTTCGAGGCCGTGTACCCGACATTCGTCGCTGACTACCTCGCCGCCACCAGGACCCTCGCGGACTGCATCGAACTGGAGTTGGCCCCGCACCCAGACCCTGTGTTTGCTTTGTGGATGTACACCCTCCGGTTCGTGGCCGAACATGCGCACTTCTTCCAACCGGGGACCCCGCGCTGGCCGGAAGGCCTGCTCGCGAGTTTCGGGCAGCACATGGAGAAGATGACGACGGTGTTCAGCACGCCCACAAACAGCTCTTGATTAGTTTCGTGAGCACAGGTGGGGTAATCACTTCGTTCGTCAAGGGTGAAATGAAAAGAGAGCCGCTGTTCGCAGGCAGAGGCTGCTGACCGAGGACGGAAGCCATTGCGAGCTTTTCCAGGTACTCGAAAAATGTCGTTTGGGTCCGGGCGGCGGCGTCCTCGGAACACTCCGCCACGATCACCTCCAGGTCGACGTACTCCACTAGGATCTGTTTCATCCGTTCGATCCAGAAACAGACGACCAGTAAGTGGAACATACATTTCGTACACACATCCATGTGTTTCTGTTCGTTGTACAAGCCCAGGAGGCCCTTCATCTCGCTGTGTGGCAGGGGCTTGCCCGTGCGGACCGAAGTGCGGATCTGGCCCGCCAGATCTACCAGTTTCGGGAACCGGCTGTTCCCTTGGGTAGGGAAATTGGAAATGGTTCCGCACACAATGGTCTGCGCTTTACCAAAAAAAGCCAGCTGGCTGGAAACACCCGTGCTCCGCACACACAGGACCGTTCGGTACAGAACCTGCTGGACCAGGACGCAGGCTTTCTTCAGCTCTGGTGACCGCCCCGAAGAACACACGGCCATGAACATGGTGTGTGCGATCTCCAGCATCTGGGTGAGGAATTTCCGGAGGAGCCAGATCCTCTGGTTGGTCATTTTCTGGACGAGTGTCAGCTGGATCCACGCCTGGAAAGGCTTCCGCAGCCGAGCGCGCTCGAAAGTGGAGGCCCGCAGGACAAGAGCTGGCTGCAACGCAGCGGTTCGCCACTGGAAGAACACGTCCCGGAGGAGGCGCTGGTATTTTTTCTGGCGGTTTTTTTTGCGTTTGGTCCACCGCTGCAGAAACAAGTCAGCTTTGTGGTGGGCACACACGGTCCACCAAGCCCCGAACGCGCGGCGGGACTGCTGCAGAACCAGTGCCCGCTTGAACCGGTTCAGGTAG
>JALQXR010000363.1 GCA_023263105.1 Marivivens sp.
CGACGTCGTTCAATTCAATGTCAACGCCCAGGTCATAGGAATTCAATTTTAGCTGATAGCCATCAAACAAGCCTGCGTTTTCATCAACATCCATAACCAAGGATGCAACAGGACCATTATAGTCAACACGCCAGTGGCGGTATTTCGACGGTTCAGTGCGAAAATCGATCTGCTTTGTCACGGACTCTTCCCCTTTAGCAGCGTTGCAGCAAGATGCACCATAATGCCGCTATTTTATCAGATCAATCACTATTTTGCACTATTTGGGCGGAAATTTCGCGCGATCCGGCCATTTTTATGCATTTTAATGCATACCTAAGGCGACACGAAAGCCTTTACCGCGTTCAGGATGTCGTCGGGACAGTCGAAATGGGGGGCGTGGCGGCAGCCCTCCAGAATCAGGGTCGTCACTTTGGTCGTCGCCCGCGCCGTGATGATGTCGATCTGTGCAAGGGTGCCGTATTGGTCCTCGCGGCCCTGAATGGCAAGGATCGGGACCCGTATCGCGCCGATGACCTCTTCGACATTCCAATCGCGAAAGGCAGGCGAAAGCCACGCGTCGTTCCAGCCGTAAAAGGTCGCGGCCGCATCGCGGTGATAGCGCGCCATCTTGCGGGCCAGATCGCCGGTCTCGAAAGCGTCCCGCGCCCGCGCGATTTCCCTGAGCCCCGCCGGTTCCGAAAAGAAGTGGGGCGCCATCACGACAACACCGGCAAGCCGGTCGTCGCTGACCCTGCCCGCGTATTCGGCAGCGATTGTCGCCCCGTCCGAATGACCAAGCAGGATGACCCGAGCCGCCCCGATACTGTCCAGAACCTGCCCCAGATCCAAGGTCGCCGCGCGTGTCATATAGTCGGTCGGGCGCGGCAGGTCGGCAGGGTCCGACGCGCCATATCCGGCGCGCGAATAGGCGAAGACCGGCAATCCGGTATAGGCCGAAAGCCGGTCAGGAAAGTCCCGCCACAGCGCCATGCTGCCCAGCCCTTCGTGAAGCATGACGATGACGGGCCGCCCCGACGCCGGTTCGGGGCCAACCGACCGCCACTCCAGTCGGCGGCCCGACACGGTGATATGGCCGTCGCGATCGTTCCAGCAAAGGCGCGCACCCGATCCGGTTGCCGCGCCGATGGGTCCGTCGCCGCCCATATCAGCCGGTCTCCGTTGCGGGTGGCTTTGCGCGGCGGAGTGGCGGGCAGGAAACAAAAAGGTAGCCCAACACAGGCATGCTCAACCCGAAATGCGTCCACGGC
>JALQXR010000364.1 GCA_023263105.1 Marivivens sp.
GGAACCCGAATGGGACGCAGCGACGGGTAGAGGCTCAGATCCTGCGCCCCCAACGTCCGCTTCCCAATCCAGCGGATCGGGCGACGATCGCCGCTTGCGAGTGTGACGATGTCGCCGACCTGCAACGTCTCGACCGCGACATCGCCTTGCGGCGTGGCGATCTTCGTCCCGTCGGCAAAGCAAATCAGCGTCGGCGGGGGCGTCGGGTTGTGGTTGGTCAGCGGAATCGAGCCATTGGGCATCGAATTCATGACCTGAAAGCTGCCGCTCCCGTCTTTAAGGAAATAATACCGCGTCCCGAGGCCCTTGTTCGAGCCGTCCAGCACCGTGATCACGGCGACCTGCTTGTTCTGGACGTTCAGCCCGCCCACGTCGGCGAATTTCTTGCCGGTCGGCATGTTGCCGGTGAATTCGTACCGGAACTGGTAGGTCTGGTTGCCGATCTGCACCCAAGTGTCGGGATCGGGTCCGCCGTTGTTCTGGTCCAGCCGAAGATCGCCATTCTGACCCGAAGTGAACGTCAGCTTTGTCGTCGGCACCTTGTTGGTGTTTGTCGAGTTGATATAGCTGTTGTTCGCGGTCGCGCTATCGCCGCGCGCCCAAAACGATCGCGTCAAGACTGGCATCGTCAGAAACCTTCTCAATAGTCCGTCGTTGGCCTCTGATGGGCCGATTTGGACGGATTGCCTCGGGTTCTTTTATTCTGGGCAATTGGGGCAACAATGTGGCAGCGCGCCATTTTCCCCTGCTTTACATGGGTTTTATGCGTCAAAAATTAGGCGGCGGCCCTGTCCTGATGGGTCAGGATCATGTCGTGCAGCACGGTCGCCTCTTGGGCCTTGATCGAGGGCAGGGCATCGGGACGGTCGGGGTGCTCGGACAGTTCGAGCTCGGGGAAAATCGCGAAAAGCTCGGACTGCGTGGCGGGGACCATATCGGCGACAGTGCGGCGCGCAGGCTGGTAGCTTTCGGTGACCAGCCCCTCGGACACCACAAGTTCATGGTCGTCGAACAGCATATGGAAATAGGTGACCGAGGTGCAGGCATGGTCCACGTGGATCACGTCTCCGATCAGATGGGCGACGGGCACGAGCACGCGGTCGATACCGAAATTCAGTTCGACTTCCCAGCCTTCAAGCATGACGCGGTGCTGGCGGGACAGAAAGAGATCGCTCTCGGGCAGTCCGGGGCCAAACGTTCCCGCCGGAACCCGTACGGGGCGAAGGTTGGGATGCCGCTCCAGCATGG
>JALQXR010000365.1 GCA_023263105.1 Marivivens sp.
TAAAGACCTTCGTCTTTTTGCGAAGCCCGCTTGTGCCGGGTTTTTGGCCGTCAATGGGTTTGGTGGTGATTGTCAGTCGTTCCATGGTCTAGGACCCCCCTGTCTTGACCGGCCTCTGAGCCGTTTGCGCGAAGACGGCGATTGATGACGCGCCAACCTGTTCGACCGCTCCTGCGGTGCGTGGCGGAGCCTCTGGTGCGGCGGTGTCGATTTCGCGACTCCAGACGACTCCTGCCGGCGGCGCGGGCAGCGTGACCGAAAGGCTATCATCGCAATTGAAAACCGCAAATATGGCGCCTTCGCGTGGTGCATATTCCGGCGTTCCGGCGGCCATCCTGAGTTCCGCGCAGAGGTGGCGCAGGCCGGGATCGGTCCAGTCGGCGTCCGACAGAGGGCTGCCGTCGGATTTGCGCCAGTAGATGTCCGGCACCCCGTCGACCATCCGGCTGCGGGCGTGAAGGAACCGTTTCTGCCGCAGGATCGGATGCGCGCGGCGAAAGGCCGTCAGCCGCTGCACAAAGGTCAGAAATTCGGGTTCGGCCGCGCTCCAGTCCACCCAGCCGATGTCGTTGTCCTGACAGTAGGCGTTGTTGTTGCCGGATTGCGAATTCGACAGTTCGTCGCCAGCCAGCAGCATCGGCGTGCCTTGGCTGATCAGCAGCGTGGTCAGCAGGTTCCGGCGGCGCTGGGCGCGTTTGGCAATGATTGCGGGGTCAGCCGTGGGGCCTTCGACGCCGCAGTTGTCAGAGTGGTTGTTGCTGTGGCCGTCGCGGTTGTCTTCGCCGTTCGCGTCGTTGTGCTTTTCGGAATAGGACACAAGGTCGGTCAGCGTGAACCCGTCATGCGCGGTCAGGAAATTGACCGACGACGTGGCGGGCCGCCCGTCATGGTCGAACCGCAGCGCCGAACCCGAAAGCCGGATCGCCAGCTTCCTGACCTGCCCGCCGCCGCCCTGCCAGAACCGGCGGACCTGATCGCGGTACTTGTCGTTCCATTCGGCAAAGGGGGGCGGGAAAGAGCCCAGCTGGTAGCCGCCGGGTCCGACGTCCCAAGGTTCCGCGATCAGTTTCAGCTGCGACAGCACCGGATCCTGCCGAAGTGCGGCCAGAAAGGGCGCGTTCCGGTCAAATCCCGCCGCCCGCCGCCCCAAAGTCGACGCAAGGTCAAAGCGGAATCCGTCGACGCCCATGGCCTCGGCCCAGTAACGCAGGCTGTCGGTGACCATCCGCAGAA
>JALQXR010000366.1 GCA_023263105.1 Marivivens sp.
AGTTGGAGGGCGAGAGAGGGGTGCAGTGGTGGGCACGGGGAGAGGTCTAAACAGGGGAGATATAGCTGATGGGGGGATGGAGTCGGATGTCGAGGGAGATTTGGAAGGTGTGGGGGGCGCGAGAGGCATAGACGGTAAACGAGAGATAGGGCAGCTCGTCGTCTTGTCGGGTTCGGTGGGGGTGGGCGTGGGAGTGGCGGTGAGGGAGGAGGAGGGAGCCAGGTCGGGTGGAAGAGGTGGGACGGGTGGGGGTGGGGTTGGGGGAGGAGCGAAGGGCGCGAGGGGAGCGGGTGAGGGTCGAGTGGGGAGGAGTCTCACAATCTTGTCGGAGGCGACGAGGGAGGGTGGGGATGATGTGGCTGGAGAGGGCGAGAGGGGAGGGTCAAGTGGAGAAGATGTACAGGGGGACGTGGGAGTTGCGGGAGTTACAGGGGGAGCTGGCAGACCAGTGACGGGGCATTCAGTCATTTCGTTGGCGTTGACAGGAGGTGACGCGAACGGCGAATGTGGGGCGGACGAGAGGGGTGTGCCGGGTGGATGTCGGGGGGGAAGGGGAGGAGCTGGCGACGGGGGCGGCGAGATGAGCGTCTCATCTGAATCGGGTCTCCAAGCCCAATCAATACGAAATCACCCGGTACGGAAGTCGCGTCGACGTGTGGCAAGCGAGGACGCTTTAGGATTGGGGTTAGTAAAATGGTTACGTAAGACTGACACCTGCTGTTCAGTGGCCAAACAGGACGTGGAGCCGAAGACTGTACCATCACAGTTGACGCAAGCTCAGCCAACTGCATTACCTCAACCCAGCAGCATTCGTAAATCACCGTTGTCTGTTAGTCACTCAAGAAAGCGCAGAAAGCCAGATGCACTAGCGGGCACAACAGAACTTTCAGAATACGAACTCCAACGGCTCGAGAACATCAAATCAAATGAAGCCTTTCTCAAGTCGTTAGGGTTAGGTAACATTACACTGCAGGCAAAGAGACGGGGAGGACGACGGCGTGGCACTACAGAGTCTGACGATGATCCTGCAGTCAGTGAAGTTAGTGGAAGGGGAGAGGGAGACGGTTCTACGAGGAGAGCGGGAGGGAAGCAGATTGAAATTTCATCTGTGGAACAGGAGGAGCCGGGAAAGCGAGCGGGTGGAGGGAGAGGAGGAGTTGGAGGGCGAGAGAGGGGTGCAGTGGTGGGCACGGGGAGAGGTCTAAACAGGGGAGATATAGCTGATGGGGGGA
>JALQXR010000367.1 GCA_023263105.1 Marivivens sp.
CGCGCCCAAAGGGAATGATACAAAACGTGCAGCGGTGATCACAGCCGTTTTGAACCTGTACATAAGCCCTTGCCCGTGTGGCAAAGCCATCAATCAAATGACCCGCGGTTTCGGTCACCGACATGATGTCATCGACCTGCACCGGTTCGGTCTGGCCGATCAGATCGGGCGTCATGGAGGTCCACGTCGCGGGCTGCATCTTTTCGGTGTTGCCGATCACGCGGGTGACTTCGGGCATGGCGGCAAAGGTTTCGGGTTCGGTCTGGGCCGCGCAGCCGGTCACGATCAGCGTCGCGTTGGGGTGGTCGCGGCGCAGTTTGCGAATTTCCTGCTTTGCCTTGCGAACGGCTTCTGTGGTCACCGCGCAGGTGTTCACGATCACCGCATCGGTGACACCCGCCTTTTGGGCGAGGTCCTTCATCGCCTCGGTCTCATAGGCGTTGAGCCGGCAGCCAAGGGTGGAAAAGATCGGGGCCTTGGTCATTCAGCCCCTCCAGACGCCGTCAAACGTGTGGGCGGTCGGGCCGGTCATCCAGACACCATCGTCGCGCCAGTCGATCCAGAGAGTGCCCCCGTCAAGGTCGATCCGCACCTTGCGCCCCGTCAGCCCGCGCCGCGCGGCGGCAACGGCGGTGGCACAGGACGACGAGCCAGAGGCCAGAGTCACGCCGACACCCCGTTCCCAGACCCGCATCCGCAGGTGGTCGGGGCCGATCCGTGACGCGAACTGGACGTTGGTACGCTGCGGGTAAAGCGGATGGTGCTCGATCTCGGCCCCGCGGGTCTCTAGATCGACAGCGTCGGCGTCCTTTACGAAAAAGGTGCAATGCGGGTTGCCCATGCCGGTGGCGGTCGGCGCGCCTTCGATCGGCAGGGCCAGCGTGTCCACGTCGCGGGCCAGCGGGATTTCATCCCAGCGAAGCTGCGGCTGCCCCATATTGACCGAGGTCAGCCCGTCGCCCGCGTCGACCGCGAAAAGCGTGCCGCGGTCGGTGGTGATCGTCAGCCGGTCGCGCCCTGTCTGGTCCATCAGGTGCCGAGCAATGCAGCGGGTCGCGTTGCCGCAAGCCGCCGAGGTCGAGCCGTCCGAGTTGTAGAAGGTCAGGTGCACATCGGCGCCGTCGCGGTCGGTCAGCACAGCAAGCTGGTCAAATCCAACCCCGCGATGCCGGTCCCCGATCGCACGCGCAAGCGCGCCGTCGACCAACGGGGTCCCCCCGCGTTC
>JALQXR010000368.1 GCA_023263105.1 Marivivens sp.
CCTAAAAACAGAAACAGGCAAAACCAAACCGTTCCACCCTGGCCGAGGCGCATGGCAAGGGGAAACATGCTCCCCACTCCGATTCGTAGCCATCCTCCAAATTCTCATTGACCACCTTGCAAAACAAAACATTGGATGGAAAATGTCCACAGGGGACGTCATATTTGGACATGCCTACATGGATGACTGCCTCCTCGTAGCAGAAAGTAATGCAGACCTCCAAAAACTCGCCTCAATCCTCTCTGAATTCTGTGCAGCAATTGACCTCAAACTCAACGCTTCTAAGTCATATTACACCACATCAGACCCCGACGAGTCCCTCAACATCACTGTCTTCAACCCCACCACGAATACCCACGAACCCACTAACAGAAAGGCCAAGACTGACACAATCCGCTACCTGGGCGTCCACTTCTCCCTCAACCTCGACTGGAGAACACAACGGCAACTCGTGGAAGAGAAGGTCAACAACATCGCACAAGGCATCGCCCGCTCCCAACTAGGATACCAGCAAAGCGTGGTGGCGGCCAACCTCCTCGCCGGAGGACTCGCCAACTTCCACTTTCTTATCGCCGACTTCTCGCGAGACTTCATCCGCTCACTAGACAGGAAAATTATACAAGCCCTCAAACAAAAACTAGGCGTCAGCGCCTCGACCGCCGACATCCATCTCACCCTCCCATGCCTCGCCGGCCCTACCCACTACGTAACCATGGAATCAATATGGGACTCGATACAAATTGGAGAAGCGGGTTTCGTCCGACTAAACAATACAGACTCCATTGTCGGACGCCTCACTCGCGCCCGACTCTCAGCACTCAACCGGGCACGGGCCATCCCCTCCTGCTGCCTCGCGACCCCCTCCCCCAGTCAGAAACACCGAGCCATAAACCACATGACGATGGTAGAAAACTCGCTCCACCACCTCGGACTTACCATTGACACGGACTCCGCCCCATCCCCCCAACCCCGTCACCACGACATAGCCCTCCACTCCATCCTCCCGCCCGACAAATTCCATGCCTATGCAAGCAAACTTGCACACCGACAGGCCCTACACGTGGGCAACTTTGCCTCCCCGTGCGGCACTCAAATGATTTCCAAACAACAAGCCCAGCAAGTTGGCCTATTGTCGGAAAAAGGCCGCCTCCCCAGCTGGTGGACCGGCCTACGTCTCAAACTTTGCCAAGACGAGCACTCCCTCCTCCTCAAG
>JALQXR010000369.1 GCA_023263105.1 Marivivens sp.
CGCCGCCAAGGAAGGGCGCGCCGATCAGGTATTCAAACAGCTTTTCGCCCACCCCGATGATCAACCCGCCGACAATGGCCCCGGGGATCGAGGTGAAACCGCCCAGCATCAGAACCGGCAGCGCCTTGAGCGCGATCAGCGACAGCGAAAACTGCACGCCCGACTTGGCGCCCCACATCACGCCGGCAACCAGCGCCACAAAGCCCGCCAGCGACCAGACCAGAACCCAGATAAAGTTCAGGCTGATGCCAACCGAAAGCGCCGCCTGATGGTCGTCAGCCACGGCCCGCATCGCACGGCCCTGACGGGTGTATTGCGAAAACGCCACCAGAACCGCCACCAGAACCGCCGCGACAATGGCCGCGACGATGTCGAGCTTGTCGATAAAGAACCCGTAGAAGTCGTCGCCGCCCAAGAAAGCGGTGCTCTCTTCGAGCCAAAGGCTCGCGCCTTGGGGCAGGCCCACGTCCAGCGTTTTGATGTCCGACCCCCACATGAGGTCGCCCACACCTTCCAGGAAATAGGCAAGCCCGATGGTCGCCATGAAAAGGATGATCGGCTCTTGCCCGACCAGATGGCGAAAGATCACCTGTTGGACGAGCCACGCAAAACCCACCATCACAAAGGTCGTCAGTATGATCGCCAGCAGCGCCGGCACATGCCAGCCAAAGTGGTGGACCGACGTCCCGAAGATCGCGTTGATCAGATGCGAAAACGGCACCTGACCGTTCATGATGCCAACCAGCGTCAGAGCCGCGAACAGCGCCATAACGCCTTGGGCGTAATTGAAAATTCCGCTCGCCTTGAAGATCAGGACAAAGCCCAGCGCCACCAGCGCATAAAGCACGCCCGCCATCAGGCCGTTCATGACGACCTCGACCCCATAGTAGAAATCAGCGGACATCGTCGTGCTCCTTTGTCAGGCTGCGGGGCGGGAAATGATCAGTCATGGGACACCCCCAGATAGGCGTCGATCACGGCTTGATTGCTGCGCACCTCATCGGGCGTGCCATCACCGATCTTCTTACCGTAATCCAGCACCACCACACGGTCCGCGATATCCATCACCACGCCCATATCATGTTCGATCAACACCGTGGTGGTGCCAAATTCTTCGTTCACATCGAGGATAAAGCGCGACATATCTTCTTTTTCTTCGATATTCATGCCCGCCATCGGCTCATCCAGCAACAGTAGGGAT
>JALQXR010000370.1 GCA_023263105.1 Marivivens sp.
AATGCCCACGGATGATCTTCCCCTTCGTGCGCCGCATCGTTTCAGACATCACGCGTGACGGTGGCTTCCCGCCGCTGAATCTGGAAACCATCGATTTCCTCGCGTTGTACCGCGCCGAACTGCAACGCCGCGTCGCCGCTGACGCGCCCAAGGCAAACGCGTGATCTAGGCCTTCAGCCAGAGCGCTTCTGCGCCAAGCTTATCGACAAAGGCGGCATGAGCCGCCTTTTCGCTGTCCGAAACACGCGGCGGCAAAGGCTGCGGGCGTGGTTTCGGGCGCCATACCTCGTCTGAACCTTGATCCTGGATTTTTTGTTGCCCCGGCTGGCCCAGCGCAAAATCGGGCTGTTTACCTCCGATCAGCTCAAGGTAGACTTCGGCCAGTATCTCACTGTCCAGCAAGGCGCCGTGCAGGGTTCGTGCAGTATTGTCGATCGAAAACCGCCGACACAGGGCATCCAACGAGGCAGGGCTTCCCGGGAATTTGCGCCGCGCGATATCAAGCGTATCAATCGCGATATCCGCGGGCAAAATCGGCCGCTGCGCCCAGCGCAATTCTGCATTCAGAAATTTCACGTCAAAGGCCGCGTTGTGAATGACCAGCTTGGCCCCGGTGCCGACAAAGGCCAGAAATTCGTCGACGATGTTGGCAAAAACCGGCTTGTCACGCAGGGTAACTTCTCCCGGTTTGGCGGGGCGCGGCGGATCCAGCAAATCCGGTCCGATACCATGAACGCCAAAAGCTTCGTCCGGCATGCCCCGTTCTGGGTTGATGTACTGGTGGTAGGTGCGTCCGGTCGGAAGGTGATTGTAAAGCTCGACAGCCCCGATCTCGACGATCCGGTCGCCGCTTTCGGGATCAAAGCCGGTGGTTTCCGTATCCAGAACGATTTCACGCATGTTGCATCTGCCTTTCAATGTCCCCAAGGATCTGCCCGACCTGCCTGCGCGCATGATCCATGGTATCTGTCACAACCAGATAATCCGCGCGCTGGCGTTTTTCTTCATCCGGCATTTGTCGCGACAGGATCACCGCAAGATCCTCTTGTGTCATTGTTCCCCGCGCCAGAACCCGCCGCCTTTGGGTTTCCGCGTCGACAGTCGCAACGACAACCCGGTCGCATTTTTCATTCAGACCGGTTTCAAACAACAAGGGAACATCCAAAAGCACCAGACCGGGGTGTTCGCCCAAAAAGGC
>JALQXR010000036.1 GCA_023263105.1 Marivivens sp.
CGCACGCACGACCACGCGCGGGCGCGCGCGATCCTGATCGAAGCGGCCGCGAAACGGCAGGGTTGATCAGACCTTCAGCATCCGCAGACCCTGCGTCACATCGGTCCGGACAGCCAAACGCAGACCCGGCTCGTCGCCCGCCTTTAGGGCGGCCAGAATCAGTTTGTGGTGGTACGGCGGGTCCTTGCGGTTCAGGCGCCCGTAAAGCGCCCGCATGGTCGGCCCCATCTGCAACCAGACGGTTTCGGTCATCGCCAGCATCGCGGGGGCCTGGGCGCGCAGATACAGCGTGCGGTGAAATTCAAGGTTCATCCGGATGTAGCCCGAGGCATCATGCCGCGCGATCATCTGGCTGACTGCCGCGTTGATCGTCTCTAACCGCTCGATCAGGGCAAAGTGCGCGCGCGGCATTGATCGGGTCGCCAGCTCTGGCTCTAGCAGCGCCCTGAGAGTTGCCAGTTCCTCGATCCGGTCGTTGGTCAGTTCGGGCGTCGCCACCCGACCCGAAGACGACAGCAACAGCGCTCCTTCGGCGACCAGTCGCCGCACGGCTTCCCGCGCTGGGGTCATCGACACGCCGAATTCCTTGCCAATACCGCGCAGGGTCAGCGACACCCCCGGCATCAGTTCGCCATGCATGATCCGTGTCCGCAAAATGCGATAGACGCGCTCGTGGGCGGCGGTATTTGGATCAAGAGGACGCGGTAGACTCTGCATGGGCTGTTTTGTGATCACAAACGGGCCGGCGGTCAACTGTCGAAACGGTAGCGATGCAGCGTCGCGCCTTCGTCCTTCAACCAGTCGCGGCATTTCCGGTGGTGGGGAAACAGCCGCTCGACCACCCTCCAGAACGCACGGGAATGGTTCATTTCGGCCAGATGCGCCACTTCGTGGGCGGCCACATAGTTCAGCACCTCTGTCGGGGCCATCACCAGCCGCCAGTTATACATCAGATCGCCCCGCGCCGTGCAGGACCCCCAGCGGGACCGAGTATCGCGCAGGGTGATCCGCCCGTAGCCGAGTCCCAGTTCAGAGGCATACCGGTCGCTGGCCGCCGCCAACCGGTCACGGGCCAGAGTCCGCAGGAACGCCTTGGCCTTGATGCCTGCGACCTCGGGTTGGTCGGGCAACAAAAGCCGGTCGGCGTCGATCCGTGGACGGGTGCGAGCCATGGGGGTCAGGGTAACTGCACGGCCCTCGACGGGAATGACCGACCCAAGGCCGACTGCCTCTTCGACGGGGACGCCCGTCAACTGGTGCCGGACCCAGTCTTCGCGGGATCGCAGAAAATCCATTCCGGTCCGGTCGGCGACATGGTTCGGCATGGTAAGTGTGACACGCCCGTCCAGACGCGACACCCGAAGCGATAGCGACCGCGCCCGCGCCGAACGACGCAGAAGAACCTCAATCGGGGGGTTGCCTTCTAGCAGATGTCGGCCCATATGCACCTTCTTGCCGAAACGGTGCCAAAGTCTTTGACACCTTTATCGGGTTATGGCAGGGGACGCTGATCCGCTGCAAGTGCAGGACCAAGATTTGAAGGGATGACTATGCCCAAAGCAGAATGGGGCACCAAGCGTATGTGCCCGACCACCGGAAAGCGTTTCTATGATCTCAACGCAGATCCGATCGTCAGCCCCTATACCGGCCAGATCGTGACTCTCGAGACCGGTAAGACCCGGACGATGGTCGCTGACGCCGAAGACGCACAGACCAAGAAAATGAAGGCGTCGGACGACGACGATATGATCCTTGACGATGATGACTCGGATGACTCGGACGACGTGGATCTGGGCGATGACGTTCTGGATGAAGAGGACGACGACGACAACGTGTCGTTCGACGATCTCGGCGACGTGGCCGCAGACGACGACTAAGATTTTTCGGGACGGGCGGGATTTTGTTCTTGATCTCGCCCGTACCGCCGCTTAGAGAGCGGCACGCAGCCGGGAACGACTGCACCAGGATGGGGCCATAGCTCAGTTGGGAGAGCGCTTGCATGGCATGCAAGAGGTCAGGGGTTCGACTCCCCTTGGCTCCACCAAACCCCTCTTGAATTCGTGATGACCAGCGCGCCGTTTCGCGGCTAGGGTCGCCATTTGCGTGGCGGGGGTCGGTCAAAAACCGGCTGGGCGCCGGGCAACTGCCCGTTTGCCATTTGCTCCAGCATATCCGCAGCTTTCGGCGCAAGCGCGCGGGCATCATACCGGTCCAGTACCGTGGCTCGCGCCGCAGTACGAAGGGCGCCATGGGCCTCGGGGCGCGACAGCGCATCCAGCACGCGATCCGCGACCGATTTGGCATCGAAAAAGTCGACCAGCAGCCCGTTCTCTCCGTCCCGCAGAACCTCGGTCACCGGAGCGGTGTCGGACCCGATGACCAGACATCCCGCCGCCATCGCCTCGAGCATCGACCAAGACAGCACAAACGGGTAGCTCAGATAGACATGGGCCGCCGAGACCTGCAGGATCTGGCTGAACTTTTCATAAGGCACGCGCCCCAGAAAATGGACGCGCGACGGATCGATCCTGACGTCCGACAAGGCTCGTTCCTTGTGGCTGTCGGCCTCGGTGGGGGCTTTGCCGTAGCCGCCCTGTTCCTCTCCGACAATCAGCACATGGGCGTCGGGATTGGCCTCTAGGACCCGTTCCATCGCCGCCATGAACGTCGGAAATCCGCGGTAGGGCTCCAGATAGCGGCTGACATAGGTGACGACGGGATCGCCCGCGCGAAACACCGTCCCGTCCTCTAACCTGACGGACGCGCCGGAATTGGGCCGATTCACATCGCAGTCGACGCCTTCGTGCAGGACCGATATCCGCGACTGTGCCGACACAGGAAACTGGGATTTTTGCCAGATTGTCGGGCATATGCCGTGGCTGGTGGCCTCCAGCGCCATGAAGTGATTTGCGTTCTTCACCCGAAGGCGCGCGTGGTCGTCCAATGTCACGGGGCCGTCCCGTTCGAAATCAACGTCCGATCCGGTGGCGTGATAATAGAACTCCAGATAGCAAAGATGGGCGGCGGCGGAAAAGACATCGCCCAGAAACAGCGATTCCCCCCATCCCGCATGTGATGCCATGACATCCGGCCTGAACCCCTGATTGCGGATCTGCAGGGCAAGTCGGGCGGTAGCCTGCCCCTGAAGGACGGCAGCCTCGGTCGTGCGAAGGTAGTGGTGGGTCTGCTCTGACGGTTTTCGGGGGGGCTCAAAGGCAAAGCCCTGAACACCTTTGGGAACGTTTCGCCCGGGCCGGTGTAGCGCGACCACCTGATGCCCTCGCCGCACCAGCTCGGGCGCCAGATGCTTATACTGTCCCGGAAAATTCTGGTGGCTCAATAAGACACGCATATTCGGCAGATGCTCCGACTGATTTCCACGAGAGTGTCGGATTCGCCCCTTGCCCGCAACTCAGCCCGTGAGCATCGCCAGATAACCGATGCCCAGACCCAGACACATCGGGCCATAAAGCCGCCGGTCCAGCGTCGCGAAAGGTTCGATCGCTGCCATCCGCCTCCATGTCGGCATGTAAGTCAGAAGCCCTCGGGCAACAAAGGTCATCCCCGCGGCGAAAATCACCCAGAAAGACACGGCAAGGTCCGCCCATAGGGCTCCGATCGCCAGCGACATTCCCATCGAAACCAGAACGCAAGGGATCGGTCCCGGCATCCTTTCGGCACCCCTGATCCCGACGGCCGCCCTGACCAAGACGGCTTCATCGCGAAATGGAAACCAGAACCCCAGCGCCCAAGCGGCATGGACAAGCGCAAGCGCTCCGGTCACCACAGACAAGAGAATCGCCAATCCGGTCATGTCGCTAACATAGACCAGATTGGCGTCTGCCGATGACTATTAAAGCGGGTTGTCCATCCGGACCACAGCGCGGACAGAGCCTTTGCAGGCCGTGGCAAAATGCAACCGGAACTGGTCCTTGGACGCCCCGACCTCGGTTTCGACATAGGGCCATTCGCTGACCGTGCCGCCAGCCGAATTGGTCATCCTGCTTTCTGCCACAAGGCTTTCGACCACCCGCGCGCGTCCGCCGAACGGCATGTAGGGGGCCGCATCAATCGTCCAAGTGGCAGAGACACTCGCCTGTTCATAGGAAATGCTGGCGGGGTTGATGGCTTCGTCGGTTACGGCGTTGAACGTATTGTCGGCAAAGGTCACGTTCCGCATCCGCCCGAAATCCAGATCGGCCAAGGTGGTGTCGACCGACTCGACCCTCTGGATCGCGCCGTTCAGCGCGCGGAACACATTGCTCACCACAGAAAAGCCGTGGATGTAATGACCGGGCCCGTAGGGTTTGATCACGATCCAGGTAAACCACGGCGCCACATCGTTGACCGTGAAGATATTGCCGGTCAGCGTGAGCCCACCGAACGAGTATTGGGCCTGCAGCTCTGGCGACGCATCGTGTTCGTTGGTCCATTCGATGAAATTGTTATCGATGTAGTTGCCCGTCATCACCGATTTGCAGTTCGGGGCGGTGATCACGATGCCGCCTTTGCGGACGCCGTCCACGACGTTGTCGCCATGAAACCAGTGGTTCCCAAGGATGAGGTTACCGGTACCGGCCAGCACACAAAAATGTTTGAAACGCACGATCCGGCAGTCACGAATTTTTACATCGTTCGCATTGGCGTTCATCCCGACCGTGGTCCGCAACGGAACATCCACGTCCTGTTCGCTCGACACGAACTGGCAACGGTCGATCATCATGCCCTGACAGCCCTTCCCGTAAGACGTCAGGCCACGGTCGCGCGGCTTGTTCATGAAGCAATCCCTTAGATGGAACGTCAGCCCATCCGGCGGCAGCATGATCCCGCTTGCCTCGCCTTCGCAAAGGAACTCGACATCATCGATGATGAACTGTGACAAAGAGTCGAAGCCCGAAAAATCCAGCAGGTATTTGAAGCGCGTAAAGGTAAATTCCTGCACGCCCTCGGCATCATAAAGCTGCTGGCTCAACGTGACCTGTTGGCCCGGAATGTCCACTTCGACGACATAGACCTCTCGCCCGACGCCGACGCCCTCGACCAGCGACCCAACCGCGATCTGCGCCGCGTTCGCGACCCCGTTCAGCTTCAAAGGAGAGCTCGCCGCATAGGTCCCCAACGACGTCACCACATCCGGCTCCCATGCGGGACCCTCGACCGGTTCGAACTGGCCGTTGCGGATGACCCGCCGCGAAGCAAAAACGGTGCGAGTCGCAACGGCCGCCGCCATGTCGATGGGTTCGGTGACCGTGATCCGGCGCCCCTGCAGGTCCAGAGACTCGTGGTCCCCGAACCCGATCAGCACCTGAAACGCCTTCTTGAACGCCAGCTCCTCGTTTCCGAAGGCATCGAAGTAGGCTCCGAAATCAAAGTTTCGGCGCAACACCAACCGCTTGTCATCGGGCATGGTGACCGTGCCCTCAAACCGTATCTGGCTGTCGATCGTCACATGCCCGCCCAGATAATAAACTCCGGCCGAGACCAGAACCTCGCGACCATCGGCGTCGGCGTCGGCGGCCTCGAATGCGGCGCTGTCATCGGTGACACCGTCCCCGACCGCACCATAGTCCCGCACGTCGACGACCCCCATCATATCGCGCAGGAAAACCGAAGTGACATCTGCGATCTCGATGTCATCGACCCGCACCACGGCCCCGTCCGCCCCCAGGATATCCAGACCGAAGTGCCCGTAGATCGCACCGCTCCACGTCAGATCGACGCCGGTTCGGTGCCCCGTGCCAATGATCGCCGTCACCTCGACCACCTCGCCGTAGGCGGTCAGCGCGACAGACCCTGCGGACTCGGGCTGACCCGACACATGCGCCCCGCCCGCGCCACCGGCCCAGCCTGCAATCCGGACGGACGGCAGAGGCCCCGACACCGCCTTTACCCGCGCCGTAACGCGCAGGTAGCACCCCGGCAGCAGGGTGGTCTCGCCCATATACCGGAGTTTTTGAACCGTGTTTGTCTTTGTGATCTCGATACAGCCGCCGAAATCCTGATCCGCCGGCACGATCTGTCCGGTGCCCGAACCGGCATAGGTATCCGATCCGGGTGTGCCGTCGCCGCTGGACCATTGCCCAAGCCCAAGGACAAATTGCGGCGGCATCAGCACCAGTCCGTCAGTAATCGCTTTGTTCATAAGATCCCCTCCGTTCGGCAGGGGTCGTCAAGGCGCAGGCACGCCCCGTCCGACCGGTCCGCTTTGGCGAAGCGGTAGCACCGGATCGGTAAACCGCGGCTCAGCGCACCGTTCGGTGCTCAGACCGAAAGATCGGGGGAAGGCAACAGCGTCACGGCGTTGATCCGCCAGCCATCGGCCAGCTCGACCATCTGGTAGTCCAGCACATAGGCCGCGCCGTCCGGCCCGCGGACCAACACTTTTTGCCACCAGAACCCTTCTATTTCCCTAAGTTCCAGGAACCTGACGTCGCGGTTGTCCCAGACCATGGGATAGCCCTGCCGCACCATCGCGCTAAACCCTTCGGGCGTCTGGAAAAGTCGCTGTATCAGCGGGCTGGCAAAGTCGAAGGCCGCGGCTTCGTCGCGGGCTGTGAATGCCTCCATCTGGCGGCTGATCACTGTTTCGATTGCGGTGCGGTCCTGCGCGGCCAGCGGGCCACACCACAGCAACAGACACAAAAGTAGCGAACGCATGACGGGACCTCCTATCCCATCATACGCGCGCACTGAAAGATCGGTTCAGATTTCGTGGCCGCGTCAGGCGGTCTGCAAAGCGCCCGACAGGCCCTCTTCGATCAGCTGAATGCTTTCATCGACGCCGTAGAGCGCGATGAACCCGCCAAAGCGCGGACCTTGGCTAGCGCCCAAGAGCACTTCGTAAAGGCAGGTGAACCAGTCGCGCAGCGGCTCGAACCCGTGTTCTTTGCCCACGGCAAAGACCATGGTCTGAAGCTCTTCCGCGTCCAGCCCGCCGTCCCATGCCTTCAGTCGGGCCAGCAAGTCTTCAAGCGCCTTGCGCTCGTTGTCGGTCGGCGCACGATAGGTCTTTGTCGGCTTCACGTGGTCGTTGTAATAGGCGACCGCGAAACCGGCGGCCGCGTCCAGATCCGGATTGGCCGCCGCGCTGGCGTCGGGCGCATAGCGCTGGATAAAGCCCCACAGCGTCTCTTTGTCCTCGGCTCCGGAAACGGAGGCAAGGTTGAGAAGCATCGCAAACGGCACCACCATGGTCGAGGCAGGCACATTGCCGCGATGGATGTGATAGACGGGGTTGTTCAACTGGGCTGCGGGCTCTTGTGTCGGATAGGCGCGCAGCTGCTGATGGTATTCGTCCACCATCTTCGGGATCACATCCCAATGCAGGCGCTTTGCCGTCTTTGGCTTTTGGTACATAAAATACGACAGGCTTTCGGTCGACGCATAGGTCAGCCATTCGTCGATGGTCAGCCCGTTGCCCTTTGACTTGGAAATCTTTTGCCCGATTTCGTCCAGGAAAAGCTCATAAGTGAAATGGTGCGGCTTCTGACCGCCAAGGATTTCGCAGATCCCGTCGTAGATCGGCGTATTGGTAGAGTGGTCCTTGCCGTACATCTCAAAGTCGACACCCAGTGCCGCCCAGCGCGCCCCAAAGTCAGGCTTCCACTGCAGCTTCACATTGCCGCCGGTGACCGGCAGGGTCCACTCGCGCCCGTCTTCGTCGTCGAACGTGATCGTGCCGTCCTTTGCGTTGACCTCTTTCATCGGGACATAAAGGACGCGGCCCGTTTCAGGGTGGATCGGCAGGAAGCAGGAATAGGTTTGCTGACGCTCTTCGCGCAGGCTTGCCAGCATCACTTTCATGATCGCGTCGTAGCGCTCGGCGGCAAGCCGGAGTGTGTCGTCAAACTGGCCCGAATTATAGAACTCGGTCGCCGAATAGAATTCGTATTCGAACCCGAAGGTATCAAGGAACCGGCGGAGCATGGCGTTGTTGTGGTCGCCAAAGCTTTCGAATTCACCAAAAGGATCGGGAACGCTGGTCAGCGGTTTTTGCACATTGGCCAGCAGCATGTCACGGTTCGGGACGTTGTCGGGGACCTTGCGCATCCCGTCCAGATCGTCCGAAAAGCAGATCAGCCGCGTCGGAATGTCCGAGATAATCTCGAACGCGCGGCGGATCATCGTGGTGCGCAACACTTCGCCAAAGGTGCCGATATGCGGCAGACCCGACGGACCATAGCCGGTCTCGAACAGGACGTAGCCCTTTTCTGGCGGCGCCTTTTCATAGCGTTTCAGCAGTGCGCGCGCTTCTTCAAAGGGCCAAGCCTTGCTTTGCATCGCAACGTCACGCAGTTCCGCCATGGTAGTATCCGTCCAGATCGCACCTGCCCCGATGGCAGGCTTCAAGCGCTCTCCCTATTGCGAGGCAGCGCTGGCGTCAATAAATGGTAGGGGACAGGACAGGAGTTATCATGACCGTCGAACCTTCGATGACCGCTCAGGACGCGCTGGTTGCGCTGATGATCACCGTTTCGGCCTCGGATGAAGACATCCGCACGTCGGAACTGGTCAAAATCAACAACGTAATCAACCACCTTCCCATCTTCGCGGATTACGATGCCGATCGGCTGCCGCGCATGTCGCACATGGTGTTTGACTTGCTGGACCAAGAGGACGGTCTGGACGCTCTGTTCGGCTTGATCCGTGAAAACCTGCCCAAGAGGCTGTTCGAGACCGCTTATGCCTTTGCTTGCGACGTTGCGGCGGCGGATGGCATCATCGACGATCCCGAGGCACGCATGCTGGAAGAGGTCCGTTATGAACTGGACATCGACCGCCTGCACGCAGCCGCGATCGAACGCGGAGCGCGCGCCCGTCACCTCACGCTGTGATCAAAGGTCTTGGCAAAGGTCGCGCGCAAAGCGGCCTTTTGCACCTTGCCCATCGTGTTGCGCGGTAGCTCGGGCAGTATGAAATAGCTCTTTGGCTGCTTGTAGCGGGCCAGACTCCGGCCGATTTCCGCTTCGATTGCGGCGATGTCCGGACCGCCTTCTTTTGCAGGCACCAAAACCGCCACGACGGCTTCTCCAAAGTCGGGATGGGGCACTCCGATCACCGCGCTTTCCAGCACGCCGCTTTGCTCGTCCAGCACCAGCTCGATTTCCTTTGGATAGACGTTGAAGCCACCAGAGATGATCAGGTCCTTTTGCCTGCCAACGATGGTGACATAGCCGTCTGCATCGACAACCCCCAGATCGCCGGTGATAAAGAACCCGTCATCCCGCAGCTCTTCGCGGGTCTTTTCGGGCATCTGCCAATACCCTTTGAACACGTTGGGGCCGCGCACCTCGATGACGCCGATTTCGCCCTGCGGAACCGCATTGCCCGAGGCCGGATCGGTGACCTTCAGTTCGACCCCCGGCAACGCAAAGCCGACTGTGCCCGCCCGCCGTTCGCCGTCATAGGGGTTCGAGGTGTTCATGTTGGTTTCGGTCATCCCGTACCGTTCCAGTATCCGGTGTCCGGTGCGGTCTTCGAACTGGACGTGGGTTTCCGCCAAAAGCGGCGCAGAACCCGAAACGAACAGCCGCATATGCGCGGTCAAGTCGCGCGTGAACCGCGGGTCACCCAACAGGCGGGTGTAAAAGGTCGGCACACCCATCATTGCGGTGGCCTGTGGCAGGGCCGCTATCACATCGTCCAGCTTGAAGCCCGACAGGAATACCATCGACCCACCGGTCAACAGCGCGATGTTGGTCGCGACGAACAGGCCATGGGTGTGAAAGATCGGCAAAGCATGCAGCAAAACGTCCCCTGCCCCGAACCGCCACTCTTTCGCCAGCACCTCGGCGTTCGAAAGCAGATTGTCCTGCGTCAGCATCGCGCCCTTCGACCGCCCCGTCGTCCCCGAGGTATAGAGGAACGCCGCAAGATCGCCGCCACTCCGATCCGCGATAGTGCAGGCATCCGGTTGGTCTGCGCAAAGGTCGGCAAAGCTGCCAGCCCCGTCCGCGCCGAGCGTCTCAAGCCGCGCGCCATGGGCTTTCGCCACTTGCCCGACGGCCTGCGCATTTGCGGGGTCGGCCAGCACCAGTTTGGGCGTGGCGTTACCGACGAAATAATCGACTTCGGCCGCAGTATAGGCGGTGTTCAAAGGCAAAAAGACCGCCCCCCGCGCAACCGCAGCGCCGTAAACCGCAAGCGCCATCGGTGACTTTTCGATCTGAACGGCGACGCGGTCGCCAACCCCGACACCTGCTGACGCCAAGGCGTTTGCCGCGCGGTGGACCATGTCCAGAAAAGCCTTGCCGCTGATCGTGCCGCCGTCCGCCAGCCGCAGCAAGGCGTCGTCGCGGGCCGTCAGAGGGGCGAACAAGGCGTCATAAAGCGGGTTCGGCATCGGGTTCTCCTTTGATCAAGGCAGCGCGGGGCCGCTCGGACTTTCGGCAGTCAGCGCCGTCTTTCTATTGGTCCGCCCATTGGGCGATGAATTTCTGTTGCAACCGCCTTGCGCGGCCATTCCAGCTTCGCGCTCCACGGGACACTTCTTCGCCTTCGGCTTTGGCAACCTCCCGCCGAGCCAGATCGGCAGCAAAGATCGCAAAGGCGCGAAGACCGGCAGTCGGCGTTTCGATGTATCCGGCCAGTCCGGCAACAAAATCCAGCGTGCCGGTCTTGGCGACAAGCGCAGCGCGATGGGTCTGGATCGAGCGCCCCTGTCCGTCCAGCACGTAGATGGGTTTCAGCACCGGCCTCAGCATCTGGGCGACCTCTGCGCTGGACAGGAACCGGACCAGACCGTTCGCGGTCAATCTAGACGCATCGCCCAGCCCCGAATGGTCAACCAGTCGGGCGGCCACGCCGTATCTCCGCACAAGCCAGCGCGCCATGGCACGGGCCGAGTCGGGCAGGTCCCTGACAACGCCCTGATTGGCGACGCTCGCCGCCATACCGATCGCCTCGGCTGTCAGATTGGTCGAGTATTTCAGCATTTCCGCCACGATTTCGGACAGCGGGGGCGACGGGTATAGAACCAGCGGACGCCCTGCGGGCTGGTCGGCGCTGATACGTCCTGCGGGCATTTTTATACCGGCTGCGGCGCATACGGTCCGGAATACGTCCGCCGCATAGAGCGCCGGATAGCGGACGGGCAGCCACCGCGCTCCGCCTTCGCCCAGCGCCCCTTTTGCGACGGTCCAGTTATCAACGCCCCCGCCGTCGCTATAGGTGTAGACAGGGATATCGCGATCCGCGATCTGCATCGTTGCCATGGTCACGTCCGGCCTGCGGGTGTCGCTGCGCGCGTCCATGGTGACGGAATATCCGGCGGCATTCGGGCGCCACTCGAAATGGACCCTGTTGAAATTCAGGTTCAGCCCCGAAACCGCAGGGCTATATCCCACATGCGCAAGCTGCGAAGGATCGATGCTGCGCACCACAGGGAGAGCGCCTTCCCAGACCAGAAACCGGCCCCTGACCTCTCGTAGTCCCTCGTCCCGAAGCCTCTCGGCGATCCGCGCCAGATCATCGGTCGCCAGATGGGGGTCCCCGCCTCCGGCCAAGATCAAATCGCCCTCAAGCACGCCATCGACGATCTCGCCCCGTGCAAGCACCCGCGTGACAAACCGATGCTCGGACCCAAGCGACCCAATCGCGTAAACAGCGGTAAGCATCTTTGCGACGCTTGCAGGTGGCAGCAACTGCGCGCCGCCCGTCCCCAGCAGCGGTTGGCCAGGCTCATTGACGGTCCCGATCGCGACACCGACATTTCCCGATAACCCGGCGTCGTTGATCGTTGTGGCATAGTCGGGGCCCGCGACCTCGGGCGCGACCGTCCCCGCGCGTCCGACAGGTCGCAAGGACCGCGTAGGGGCGTCCGCCCATGCCGCTCCGGCCAGCGCCGACCCGAGTCCCCCCAGGAGGCTGCGACGACTGAACCTGCCGGTCATGTCTGCGGTCCCTCGCGGCGGATCGCACCGCGCCACGACCCAGATTTCCGGATCGCGGTTGACGACAGGTCCGACATTGGAAGATTGACAAAGGCCCAAGCCGGAGCGGGCAATCGCCCCAACGCAAACACCTCGTCGCCTTTGACGCGCGCGCCGCTGTAGATGCGCGCCGCTTTTGAAAAACGCGCCCGCAGGCGCTGCTCGGGCCGCGCCAAGACACCCAGCGGTACGCGGGCCACGATCTCGTGCCAGTCCTGCCACTGGTCCAATTGCCAGAGGTTGTCTGCCCCCATGAGCCAGACAAACCGGACACCCGGATAGATCGCCTGCAATTTCGCAAGCGTCTGGGCGGTATAGGTCGTGCCAAGTCTGCTTTCGATATCGGTGACGGTGACTTTGGGGTGCCGCATAAGACGGCGCGCCCTGTCGATCCGCTCGGCCAATGGTGCGGGACCTTCGGCCTTCAGCGGGTTTCCGGGGGAAACGACCCACCACACCCGATCCAGCCCGAATCTAGCAATCGCGGCACGGGTAATCCGGACATGCCCGTCGTGGGCCGGATCGAATGACCCGCCCAGCAATCCGACGACTTGCCCCTGTCCTGCCGGTGGATACCCCACGCGCCGCATGTCTTGCCCCTTTTGTGACGGTCTCAGGAAAACCGCGCCGCGCACCGGATGTAAAGACCGCCCCGCCATGCAAGCGCGATGCGATTGCCCTTTTGCGCCCCAATCGCTAAACCTCGCCGCAACTCAGTGATCGAAGGATTTCGCCCATGGCTTCCTACCAGTATGTCTACTTCATGGACGGTGTGTCCAAAGCCTACCCCGGCGGCAAGAAGGTGTTCGAGAACATCCGCCTGAACTTCCTCCCCGGAGTGAAGATCGGCGTCGTCGGCGTCAACGGCGCTGGTAAGTCGTCGCTTCTGCGGATCATGGCCGGTACGGACAAAGACTTTAGCGGCGAAGCATGGGCCGCCGAAGGCGCGACTGTCGGCTACCTGCCGCAGGAACCCAAGCTGGAAGAAAACCTGTCGGTTCGCGACAACGTCATGCTGGGTGTTGCCGCCAAGAAAGCGATCCTTGACCGCTACAATGAACTGGCGATGAACTACTCGGACGAAACCGCGGACGAGATGGCAAAGCTGCAGGACGAAATCGATGCGCAGAACCTCTGGGATCTGGACGCGCAGGTCGATGTGTCGATGGAAGCGCTGCGCTGCCCCCCCGATGACGCCGATGTCGCGACCCTGTCGGGCGGCGAACGCCGCCGCGTGGCGCTGTGCAAACTGCTGCTCGAAGCGCCCGACATGCTGCTGCTGGACGAACCGACCAACCACCTTGATGCCGAAACCATCGCGTGGCTGCAGCAGCACCTGATCGACTACAAAGGCACGATTCTGGTCGTGACCCACGACCGCTACTTTCTTGATGACATCACGGGCTGGATCCTCGAACTCGACCGTGGACGCGGCATTCCCTACGAAGGCAACTATTCCAGCTGGCTGGAACAGAAAGCCAAACGGCTGGAACAGGAAGCCCGCGAAGACAAGGCAAAGCAAAAGACTCTCGAACGCGAGCTGGAATGGATCCGGCAGGGCGCCAAAGCGCGTCAGGCAAAGCAAAAGGCCCGTATCAACGCCTATAACGAGCTGGCCGATCAGTCCGAACGCGAAAAGGTCGGGCGCGCCCAGATCATCATTCCGAACGGCCCCCGAATGGGCAGCAAAGTGATCGAAGTCGCCGGCCTGAAAAAGGCGATGGGCGACAAGCTGTTGATCGAGAACCTTGATTTCTCGCTCCCGCCTGGCGGCATTGTCGGCGTGATCGGACCGAACGGCGCGGGTAAATCCACCCTGTTCCGGATGCTGACCGGTCAGGAAAAGCCCGATGCCGGAACCATCGAATACGGTGACACGGTCAAACTTAGCTACGTCGACCAGTCCCGCGATGCGTTGGACCCGAACAAAACCGTCTGGGAAGAGATCTCCGGCGGGGCGGAACTGATCGCTTTGGGCGACGCCGAGGTGAACTCGCGCGCGTACTGCGGCGCGTTCAACTTCAAAGGCGGCGACCAACAGAAGAAAGTCGGCCTGCTGTCCGGCGGTGAACGCAACCGCGTGCACATGGCAAAGCTGCTGAAGTCCGGCGGCAACGTGCTTCTGCTCGACGAACCCACCAACGACCTTGATGTGGAAACGCTGCGGGCTCTCGAAGACGCACTGGTCGACTTTGCGGGCTGTGCCGTGGTCATCAGCCACGACCGTTTCTTCCTCGACCGTATCTGTACACACATCCTTGCTTTCGAAGGCGAAGCGCAGGTCGAATGGTTCCAAGGCAACTTCGACGACTATGAAGAAGACAAGAAGCGGCGCCTTGGACCCGACGCGCTGGAGCCCAAGCGCCTGAAATACAAAAAGTTCACACGTTAATCGACGCGCAGAACCAAAAGGCCCCACCGAATGGCGGGGCCTTTTTTATTTCTACCGAAGCAACTGAATCGCGCGGCCAAGCGACGTGCCGCTTCCCGGGCCGTCGCCCCCGACGGTCTGAGGTCCGGGCGAAATCGACGGCGTCACACCATGTCCGCGTGCTGGCGCATCGCTATCGACGCCCGCGTTCGACGTATTGCCGTAGTACCCGCCGGAAATGGCCCCGCCCAGGTTCTTTATTTCGCCACCCGGCGTCGGCGATCCGGTCCCGCCGTAAATGAACATCAGGATGTCCTTGTTCTTGCCCGGTGCGACCTCAGAGGCTCCACCCCCGGCAAGAGCCGGTCCTGAAAAAGCGGCCACAATGGCTACGGCCGATCCCAGCTTTGATACGTGTCTCATTTCTTCCCCCATTTCAATGAAAACAGGAAAAGTGTGCGCGTCTAAACCGATTCGCGCAAATTTGCAGTCTTCAGCCCCGAACCCAGTCCGCAATAGCCGTTGCCGGCATGGCCCCGGATTGGCGTTTGGTTTCACGACCGCCCTTGAATTTCACCATCGTCGGAATGCCGCGGATACCGTATGTCGCGCTCGCGCGGGGGTCGGCTTCGGTGTTCAGCTTTACCAGACGTGCCTGCCCTTTTAGCGCCATTGCAGCCTTCGAGAATTCGGGCGCCATCATCCGGCAAGGCCCACACCAAGGCGCCCAGAAATCCACAACCAGCGGAAGGTCATCGGACCGCGCAGCCTTAGCCAGCGTAGCCAAATCGACTTCGACCGCTTTTTCGCTGATCAGCTTGGCACCGCAAGACGCACACTTTGGCGCGTCCGAAAGCCGTTCCTCGGGGACACGGTTGACCTGACCACAGTCCAGACAGGTGACTTTCAATCCAGCCATGTTGGCCTCCGCTAATACATACAGAAATTAAAATATGTCACTGTCCACAGAGCTTCAAGAGGCCGTTGTGGATTTCACACAGTCTGGCACGATCCGCATGCTCTCATATTTGTTCATTGAAACTTTCTGCAAACACATCCATATAAGCCCCGCGAGTATTTCTGATCTACCACTGTCTCCCTTACGGCCCAGTTTAGACGATCCAGAACTGACGAGCCGGTCCGCTGCACTTCCGCGAGCGGAGCTAAGTAAGGAGTACACGGATGGCCACTGGCACCGTGAAGTGGTTTAACACCACCAAAGGATACGGATTCATCGCCCCCGATGGCGGCAAGAAAGACGTGTTCGTTCACATTTCCGCTGTTCAGCGTTCGGGCCTCGAAGGTCTGAAAGACAACCAGAAAGTCACCTTTGACATCGAAAACGGCCGTGACGGTCGTGAATCGGCGATCAACCTGAAGGTCGACTAAGCCTCTCTAGGCAAGGTTAATGGCAAGGGCCGGCGCGTATGCGACCGGCCCTTGTTCGTTCAGGGGGCTAGCCCTTGGATAAAGGACAGCACGACCGGACCAAAGTCCTGAACGATCACTTTGACGCCTTCCGCATTCGGATGAAGCCCGTCCGGCTGCATATAGGTTGCCCGCGTCTCGGCCGTGTCGCCCAGCGCCAGAAGCGCGCCAAAGAACGTCGGATAGTACGGCACGTCCAGTTGCGTTGCGATTTCGGGATAGAGCGCATCAAAGTTGGTCTTGTAGTCCTCTCCGTAGTTCGTCGACACCACCAGCCCTACCAATAGAACGGGGACGCCCGCCGCCTCTGCCTTGGTTACGATCTGGGTGATGTTGTCTCTGGTCATCTGGGGGTCCAGCCCACGCAGGAAATCATTGCCTCCTAGCGCGACGATCAAAGCATCGACATCCGGCGTCAGCGTCCAATCGGTCCGCGCCAAGCCACCCGCCGATGTGTCGCCAGATACGCCCGCATTCACAACAACCACATCCGCGCCACTGTCGCGCAGCCAGTTTTCCAACTGCGGAACCAGCCCGTCCTCGGTTTCGACGCCATAACCGGCCACCAGACTGTCGCCCAAAGCCGCAATGGTCACAGGTTCGGCATATGCCGCGGTAGAAAGGGTGGTGGCGGCAACAGATACCTTGGCAACGCGCCCCAAAGCCCCATATCCAGAACGAAGCCACGAACCGAAAGTCCTGATTATGCCCGCTATTCTCTCGCTGACCGATGCCGCTTTGTCTTTGGACGGGAACGCGGGGCGCGTCGACATCCTCCACGGCATCACGCTTGACGTGGCGCAGGGTGAGACCTTGGGGTTGGTCGGGCCGAGTGGGTCTGGCAAGTCGTCTCTCCTGATGCTTATGGGCGGCCTCGAAAAGGCCACGCGCGGCAAGGTAACCGCGCTGGGTCAGGATCTAACCCGTTTGAACGAAGATCAACTGGCGCGGTTCCGTAGAGACAATATGGGGGTGGTGTTCCAGTCGTTCCACCTCATTCCGACGATGACCGCACTTGAAAACGTGGCGACGCCTCTCGAACTGGCGGGGCACAAGGACGCCTTTGATCGGGCGGCTGCCGAACTCGAAGCGGTCGGTCTGGCCAATCGCGCCGACCATTATCCGGCGCAGCTTTCGGGTGGTGAACAGCAGCGCGTGGCTTTGGCGCGGGCGGTCGCACCCCGACCACGCTTGTTGCTGGCAGACGAGCCTACCGGCAACTTGGACGAAGCCAACGGACGCGCGATCATCGACCTTTTGTTTTCGCTGCGAGAT
>JALQXR010000371.1 GCA_023263105.1 Marivivens sp.
GATGCGTGTCATGACCATCCGTGTCGACACCCACGAAGAGGGCCCCTCGGTCCAGATGCAGAAGCGTGACGAACGTGGCGACCGCCGCGAGCGCCGCTGAGTCGATCTAGTAAAGGACATCTAAGACATGGCTACCAAACCGTTTTTCCGTCGCCGTAAGTCCGATCCGTTCGAGGGTGAAGGCGCCCCCGTGATCGACTACAAAGACACCCGTCTGCTTCAGCGTTACATCTCCGAGCGGGGCAAAATCGTTCCCTCCCGGATCACCGCAGTCAGCGCCAAGAACCAGCGCAAGCTCGCCCAGGCGATCAAGCGCGCGCGTTTCCTTGCCCTGCTGCCCTACGCCGTAAAGTAAGGAGAGATACAAATGGACGTTATCCTTCTTGAGCGCGTGGCCAAGCTTGGCCAGATGGGCGAAGTCGTTTCCGTAAAGGACGGCTATGCTCGCAACTTCCTGCTGCCCCAGGGCAAAGCCCTGCGCGCCAACGACGCCAACATGAAGCGTTTCGAAAGCGACAAGGCCCAGCTGGAAGCCCGCAACCTTGAAACCCGCAAAGAAGCCGAAGCGCTGGGCGAAAAGCTCGACGGTCAGGTTTTCGTTGTGATTCGCTCCGCATCCGACGGCGGTTCGCTCTATGGTTCGGTCACCCCGCGTGACGCCGCCATCGCAGCCACCGACGCCGGCTTCACCGTTGACCGCAAGCAAGTGGTCCTCGGCGGCGCGATCAAGGACCTCGGCCTGCACACCGTTTCGGTCGTGCTGCACCCCGAAGTCACCGTGAGCTACACCCTGAACGTCGCCCGTTCGACCGAAGAAGCCGAACTTCAGGCCTCTGGCAAGTCGATCCAGGAACTCGCCGCAGAGGAAGAAGCCAACGCGGAATTCGAGATCCAGGAACTGTTCGACGAAATCGGCAGCGCCGCTTCGGACGAAGACGACCTCTGATACGGTCGGCTCACCGATAGATCACAAAGGCCGCGCGGACACCCCGCGCGGCCTTTTTCTGTTCCGCGCGAAAATCCGGATATACGGACGCCAAATCCCGATATAGCGTCCGCTCTCAAGTCAACTGAGTCGCGCCGCCAAGCATGGCGTGACGACCTCCGGTTGTCTTGCTACGGAGTTTTTCATGAATCTAGTTCTGGGCGTCGGCACCTTGTCCCTGACCGCGCTCCTTTTCGGCTGGGCCT
>JALQXR010000372.1 GCA_023263105.1 Marivivens sp.
GACAGCACTTGTTCGTGTGAGGCGCCTTCCGAATCAGCGGCCCACGTCATGCTCCGTTGCCCCACTCTCAGTAATGCCATCACGGCGGCTCATGACTCGATCCTCAGCAGCATCCGCTTGGCTCTCCGCGATCAATGCCCTCACTTCACGCAGCATTGGTGCGCGACAGCGGGCACTCCCTTTCCGGGACTGACCGCTGAGTTTCCATCCCTAGCGCCTCACCTGGATAGGCCCCGCTTTGTCAACCTTGAGCGCCAGGTGCCGGACGCTATTTTTGTGCAAGACGACGGGGCCCGGGTCGTGATCATCGAACTAGCGCGCACGGATGACTTGATGGAAGGCTATTGGCGGGACCGACGAGCGGCAAAGGATGAGAAATATCGTCCTCTCCGAGAGGCCATTGCCGCAGCCACTGGTGCCGTTGTTGTCCAAGCCACCCTCGTTATCGGCTTTCGGGGCGGGCTGTGTGAGTCCGAGTGGAGAACTCAGCTGGCGCCACTGGGCCTTTCTTCTTCGGCATTCTTGGAGCTGCGACGCCACGCAGTTCGGAGCACAGTCCAAGCAGCCGGAACCATCTGGCGAATTCGAAACCAGGCTCGGGGCGAGCTGCAGGTGGCTGCGGGCGCACTCATGCGCCCACGCGCCCCCACTGCACCCCCCGGCGCGGCACCCGCGCCGCCTCCCGCCCCACCGGTGATCGCCGGGCCTCCTGGCCCGCCGCCCGCCGTCGGGCAACGGGGTGCTAGCCACGCGCGCCTCCAATCTCGGTTGCCGCTCGCGCTTGCCCGCGCGGCAGCCCAGGCGCACGTCTCGGACGCTAGCCTCCTCCGGACGGTCGCTAGGGCGGCGGCGCCGGCGGTAGTCCGGCTGGCTCGCTTGCTGCGCCGCCGCCACATTCGAGGAGCCCGGGAACCTCGGATCGGAGGCACCCACTCAGGGAGCTGCGCAACCGGCTCCGCTGCGCTCCAAACGCCCACGGGCCGGGGACCTGCCGCCCACGACGGGGGACGGCGGCCCGGCGGGTGGAGCGGGGGGCCCCCGCGCGGATCACTTGGTGCTTGCGCCCGTTGATTCCCACGGGGCCGCCGCGCGAGCTGGGAGGTGGGGGAGCTCACCGGCTCCCGGCGCGCCACGCAGCCCTCCGCCCGCGCCAAACGCCCGCGACCCGGGGATCCAC
>JALQXR010000373.1 GCA_023263105.1 Marivivens sp.
CTGGTCGGGTTGAAGGGTTTTGACAAACGATTGCCATCGGAATTGTCGGGTGGGCAGCAGCAACGCGTTGCCGTCGCCCGGGCTCTGGTGCTGGAGCCGCAGGTACTGCTTTTCGACGAACCCTTGTCTAATCTTGATGCCAAGCTGCGGCGGCAGGTCCGTGAGGACATCCGGGCCATTCAGAAGGATCTGGGGCTGACCGTGGTCTATGTCACGCATGATCAGGAAGAGGCTTTGGCGGTTTCTGACGAGATCATGGTCATGCGCAACGCCGAGATCGCGCAAAAAGGCACACCGCGGCAACTTTATGATGCACCTGTAGATCGTTTCGTGGCGGATTTCATAGGTGAGGCGAACCTGATCGAGTGCGTCGTCGTCGAGGTCCGTGACGATATGGCCGCGATAGAGATTGCAGGCCACCGCCACAATCTGCCGGCACGCGGGCATCTTCCCGGTCCGGCAACGCTTGCGGTGCGTCCGTCGCGGATCCATATCGGGGATGGGCCCGGGATCGCGGCGGAGGTCGCAAAGGCAACCTATGTGGGCGTGCGTATGGAATATACCCTGACCGGGGATTTTGGGCAGGTATTTGCCGTTCAAGACGACGTAGACAATCCCCTGCCGACCGGTGCCCGCGTCTTTATGACGTTCGCGGAAAAGGGGCCTGTGCTGCTCTCGAAATAACGCGGGCGCCCGGGGCCTAGGGCCCCGCCTGTGATGCGGCTTTTGGGGGACCCAGTCAGAGACCGACGACGTCGAGCAGTTTTGTTGTATTTGGTATGTTTTGTTTGATGTTTTTGAAAGCGGTGTGTTTGACGAGGACGCAGACGAGGTCAGCGTTCTGGATGGCGTTTTGGAGGTTTTCGAGGCGGATGTTCTTGGCGTCGAGTTTTGCGGGCAGGTTTTCGACATTTGGTTCGACGGCGAGGATCTGGCAGCCGAGTTTCGCGAAGCGGCGCGTGATCTCGAGCGCGGGGCTTTCGCGCAGGTCGTCGGTGTCAGGTTTGAAGGCCAGCCCGAGGCAGGCGACCTTGATGTCTGCCATTGCGCGGTCCGGGTTTTGCGCGAGGATCTGCATGACGGCCTGTTTGCCTTTTTCGAGCACCCAGTCGGGTTTGCTGTCGTTTCCGACGCGCGCGGCGCGGATGAGGCGGGCCTCGTCGGGGGCA
>JALQXR010000374.1 GCA_023263105.1 Marivivens sp.
GTTATATGACAATGCTACTCGAAAATGAGCTGTCCTGTATGACTGTCAAGTATAATACATCATATAATGTTACATGATGTCATATAACATCCTGTAACATCATATGATGTTATATGGCAATTCTTCTCGAAAATGAGCTGTCCTGTATGACTGTCAAGTGTATCTGTCATATAATGTTACATAATGTCATATGATGTCATATGGTGTCATATAACCACGTAACATTACATAACGTTATGTAACATATAGGTAGTGTTTGCATCATATAACGTCACATAACATCATATACTGTTTGTAGGTGACATTTGTGGCAACTTGAAATGTGCAGAGCATTTTACACAAGTACTCGGATTTCAAGCAGTAACGTTGTGTAATGTTACATCATAGTACTCGTAATATGCTGTCATATGTACATGTGTGTGTGTGTGTGTGTGTGTGTGTGTGTGTGTGTGTGTGCCAGCATGTGTGCGTGTATCAGTGTACATGTGTATGTATGAGCGGGTGCACTGCGCATGCGAGCATGTGTGCTTGTGTGTAAATGTGAGTGTGTGCGCATGCCTGCATGTGCGTGTGCGTAGCGTGTGTGTGTGTGTGCGCGCGTGTGTGTATGAGCATGTGTGCGTGTGTGTGTGTGTGTGCGTGTGTGTGCACCGTGCGCGTGTGCAACGCCGTGTCAGTGCTTGTGTTTGTGTGTGTGTGTGTGTGTGTGTGTGTGTGTGTGTGTCTGCCAGCGTGCGTTTGCCAGTGTGTGTGTGTGTGTGTGTGTGTGTGTGTGTGTACTGCGTATGCGTGTTTGTGCGACGTTGTGTGTGTGCGCATGTGTGCATGTGCATTTGTGTGTGTGTGTTCGTGTGTGCTTGCCTGTGTGTGTGCTTGTGTTGTGCGTATTGCGTGTGTTGCAATATGTGTGTATGCGACAAGGCATATCTGAAAAAAATAATGATATCATATGACATCATATAACGTTACATGATAATATGGTATGTAATGTGTTATATAACGTCATATAACGTCATATGACGTTATATAACACATGACCACACCTGAGGGTTACGTTTCACGTAACCCCCTTCCGTAACCCATGTCCCACTTGTGAGGTACCTCAAATTCTACATTATTGGCTATGTGGAAGGTACCTCAGATCTGAGGTACCTTCCA
>JALQXR010000375.1 GCA_023263105.1 Marivivens sp.
TGCGGATCTTTTCGGGATCGGTGCCGACCAGCCGGACGGTCCCGGCGGCGACGGCCTCGGGGCGTTCGGTGGTCTCGCGCATGACCAGCACCGGTTTGCCAAGGCTGGGGGCCTCTTCCTGCACACCGCCCGAGTCGGTCACGATCAGATGGGCGCGCCGCATCAGCCAGACGAAGGGCAGGTAATCCTGCGGGTCGATCAGGTGCACATTGCCCGCGTCGCCCAGAACGCGCCGCACCGGGGCCTGCACATTGGGGTTGAGATGCACGGGATAGACGATCTGCACGTCGCCCTGGGTGCTGATGTCCTTCAGCGCGCGGCAGATGTTCTCGAAACCCTGGCCAAAGTTCTCGCGCCGGTGCCCGGTGACCAGGATCATGCGGCGGCTGTCGTCGAGAAACCCGAAACGCGCGCGCATCCGCGCCTCGAGCGCGGCATCCGCGTCAAAGCGCGCCACCACGTCCTGCAGGGCGTCGATGACGGTATTGCCGGTCACCACGATCCGGGACCGGGGGACATTTTCGGCCAGCAGCGCCTCGCAGGCGGTCTGGGTCGGCGCGAAATGCAGCCGGGCAATCCGCCCGACGATCGACCGGTTCATCTCTTCGGGCCAGGGCGCGTAGATGTTGCCGGTGCGCAGCCCGGCCTCGACGTGGCCGACGCTGACCTGCGCATAAAAGCCCGCAAGGGCGGCAGCCATGGTCGTTGTCGTGTCGCCGTGCACCAAAAGCCGGTCATAGCCGCCGTCCTTCAGGATGTCGCGCAGCGCCAGCAGGATCCGCGCGGTCACATCGGTCAGATCCTGACCGGGCTTCATGATGTTGAGATCGAAATCCGGCACAATGTCGAACAGCCGAAGAACCTGGTCGAGCATCTCGCGGTGTTGGGCGGTGACGCAGACATGGGTCACGAACCCCGGTGTTGCCTGCAACCGTTTGACCACGGGCGCCATCTTGATGGCCTCGGGCCGGGTTCCGAAAACAATCAGAATTTTCATAATCAAAAGCCCGCTAAAATCCGCCACGGCACATCCGCCCGTGTCGTGTCGTGTTTCCAAACAGATTGCAACCTGAAACTTCTAACAAAAATCCCCGGCTCATTCCCTAAATCGACCGGGGGAAAGTCACAAGACCCAAAGGGATTTCAC
>JALQXR010000376.1 GCA_023263105.1 Marivivens sp.
CGAGGTTGAGGAGGACTTGTCCTCGTTTACGACGGCGCCTAAGTCTCGAAGTAGTGTCCGCACTGCCGAGACTGAGGCGTCGCACTCCTCCTTGGTTCGTCCAAGAATCAGAATGTCGTCGATATACATTATCAGACGATGTCCGCGAGAGCCGAGATGCTCCACCATATTTCTGTAGAGTTTGGTGATCGCCAGGGGAGCCACGTTGAGGCCGAAGGGGAGGCATCTGTAGCTGTAGATCTCTCCCCTCCATTCGAAAGAGAGGAAGCGCTGATGATCCTCTGCGATTGGGAGTCCCCAAAAGCAGTCCGTCAGATCGATCTTGGACATGTAGCAGTCCTTGGTAATAGCCGCCTTCACGTCCTTCATTGAAGGCATCTTGAAATGGTCCGATCTCACGTGGCTGTTGAGCCATCTGAGGTTGAAGATTGGGCGCCGCTTGTCCGAATCCTTCTTCGGCACCGTGCCGATAGGAGAGAGGACGAGCTGCTCCCTGGGAAGGGTCTGCTTGTAGATAGCCCCCCGCTGCAGCTGGTCGGCGACCGCCTTGTCGATGTAGGCCGCCTCCTCCGCTGTCTGCTGCTTCGTTCTGATCTTGCATGCCATTGTTGGCGTAGGTCGTCGAAGAAAGGGAAGGCGGAAGCCCTCCTTGACCCACCTGCCAGCTAGCGGCGATAGCTGCCGCCAGCGCCGCCAGTGCTTTTGTAGGCAGGCGCCGCTCTTGGGCACTTTGGCCGCCTTTACGTCCGGCTCCCGCCGTTGTCGTTGTTGCGGTTGTTGTTGTTGTTGTTGTTGTTGTTCCAACGGTTGTTGCCGTTGTTCCAACGGTTGTTGTTGTAGTCGTTGCGGTTGTTGTAGCCGCCGCGGCCACGTCCGCGGCCGCCACCGTGGTTGCCCGAGTTGCCGCGCCCATTGCGGCCGCCGTTGGGGCCGCCTGGGCCTCGATCGTTTTTTCGAATTGAGGCGCCGAACTTGCGCAGCTCTTGGAATGCCTCAACGTGTGCTTGTTGTAGGATGTTGGTGTCCTTGGCATCGAGGTCGTCGGATCCTGGTGAAAGGTCGAGAAGGGAGTACGCTCCTTTTGCGTCTGCCGCCTCAAAGGTTTGCTTGAGTTGAAGTGATGCGTTCTTAGTCGCGTTGTCGCA
>JALQXR010000377.1 GCA_023263105.1 Marivivens sp.
CCACCCCAGCTGGCTTTCAGCATCAGGGGATAGCCGATTTCGGCGGCCTCTTTCTTGATGGCCTCCATGTCGTCGCCCAGAACCTCGGGTGCGGGGATGACGGGGACGCCTGCGGCGATGGCCACGCGGCGTGCGCTGGCCTTGTCGCCCAGTTCGCGCATGGTCTTGGCCTTTGGCCCGATAAAGGTGATGCCGGCGGCTTCGCAGGCATCCACAAAGGCGGGATTTTCAGACAAGAGCCCATAGCCCGGATGGATCGCATCGGCGCCCGACATCTTTGCCACGCGGATGATTTCGGGGATCGAGAGATAGGCCGCGACGGGGCCCAGACCCTCGCCGATCCGGTAGGCTTCGTCGGCCTTGAACCGGTGAAGTCCGAGCTTGTCTTCCTCGGCATAGACCGCGACGGTTTTCTTTCCCATCTCGTTCGCAGCACGCATGATACGGATCGCAATCTCACCGCGGTTTGCAACGAGGATCTTCTTGAAATCGGGCATAGGCCTCTCCCGGTTTTGCAGTTGCAGCAAACCTTATGGACCTTTGATTTTGCCGTAAACTGGTAGTTCTGGCGAAATCAGCGCAAATTGCCGTCAGACCGCCAAATTTTTTCGGCAAGGACGGAATATTGCGCTGCGCCTAGCTGATTCATGTTGGAAATTATGTCTTTTTTGATCATATCGACCAAATGAGCCGGACCGGCCTCGCCCAGAGCGGCAAGCGCATAGTGCCAAGCCCGTCCCAGCATCACGAAATCAGCCCCCAGAGCCAACGCGCGCAGCACGTCCAGACCGCCTTCGATTCCACTGTCGAAGATCACCGGTTTCTGCGTTGCAGCGCGTATGGCGGGCAGGACCTCGATCGTGGCGGGCGCGCCGTCGAACTGGCGTCCGGCATGGTTGGAGACCCAGATCGCGTCCGCGCCTTCGGCTTCGAGCCGCGCGCAGTCTTCGGGGCGCAGCACGCCCTTGACCACCAGCGGGCCGTCCCACATGTCGCGCAGCGCCTTGAGATAGTCCCAGTCGGGCGACGTCCGCAGCAGGTATCCGACATGGGCGGTCGAGGGCAGGGGCCCGCGTTTGGCCAAATCTCCGGCGTAGTCGTCGATGAGCCGCATGCGGGGCATGCCGCGCCGGTAGGTG
>JALQXR010000378.1 GCA_023263105.1 Marivivens sp.
CGTCGCGCGGCTGTCCATCACGCGCCGCCAGAGTGGCGGCACAAGCGCCAGAATCGACATGACCGGCAGGGCTCTGGGCAGCATCGGGGCGTTGGGCAGCGCCAGTTCCGGAAAGCGTCTGGCCGGATTGACATGGTGGTCGGAATGACGCGGCGCATTTAGCATCATGGCCGATGAAAACTGGTGCGGGCTGTTCCAGCTATGGCGCGCGGTCTGGGGCTCGAATTTGCCCGACGGAAGCTTGCGACGGCGCAGCCCATAGTGCTGGACGTAGTCCGACAACAGCAGTTGGCTCTGGGCCAGACCGGCCAGCGCCAGATAGGCGATCAGCCCCGTGGTTCCGGCCAGAAAGGCAGCGGCGGCGGCAAAGGTCACGCTCCCTACCAGATAGATTATGTACGGATTCTCAAGAGGATGCCGTCCGGACTTGCGCAGTTTTTCGCGTTCGGCGGCCAGTCCCTGACGGAACGAACCGATCCACGCCCTGATCAGGAACCGGTAATATCCTTCGCCCCAGCGGGCGGAATTGGGGTCTTTGGGGGTGCCGACGTGGACGTGGTGGACATAGCGATGCGCCGAGGTGTGGTGTCCGAACATCATCGACACATAGGTCCACATCCCCAGCCGGAACAGCAGCCGGTGTTTGCGGTGGATCAGCTCGTGGGCGTTGGGATTGCTGACCTGACCGAAATACAGGCCGGTCGCGGCAAGGACAGGCAGGAACTGGGCGGTGGGCAGGGCCGTGCCATCCGCGATCACGGCGTAAAGCGTGCCGAAATGCGCCACGACCAGCAGAAGCGGCAGAAAGATGCCGGTGATCAGATGGGACCCCTCTAGCGGGGTCGGTGCCTCGGGTAGAAGTTCGTCAAGCACGGCAACCGCGACCACGATGAACCCTAGCGCCACCCACCCCCAGAACGGGTCGACATAGACTGCCATCGCGATGAGAAGGGCAGGCAACAAGGAAGCGCTATAGAACAGGGGCATCGGCCTCTCCGCTGGACTGGTCAAAGATTGTCCGCTTCGCGGTGAAAGTGCAATTGCGCTTTGGAACCGCGCGTGATTCCATGGGGCAGAGGTGATGGAATGACGTCGATCTATCTGACAATCGTTGCTGCGGGTCTGGCGGGTTGGTT
>JALQXR010000379.1 GCA_023263105.1 Marivivens sp.
CGCCTATGGACCTCTTTGATGAACCCGCCGACGAGGCGCCTCGTGGCAACACGCCAGAGTTCACGGTCTCTGAGATTTCCGGCGGCATCCGCAAGGCGATCGAAAGCCAGTTCGGGTATGTCCGCGTCCGCGGCGAAGTCGGCCGCGTGACCATCGCCCGCACCGGACACATGTATTTCGACCTGAAGGACGACAAGAACGTGCTGGCGGCTGTCAGCTGGAAGGGGCAGGTCGCGCGACTGAGCCAAATGCCGGAAGAAGGCATGGAGGTCATCGCCACCGGCCGAATGACGACCTTTGGTCCGCAATCCAAGTACCAGTTGAACGTCGAAGAGGTCACCGCCGCAGGGGCAGGTGCGTTGATGGCGATGCTGGAAAAGCGCCGCAAGGCGCTGGCGGCCGAGGGGCTGTTCGACGCGTCTCGCAAACAGGCGCTGCCGTTCCTGCCAGAGGTGATCGGTGTCGTGACGTCGCCCACGGGCGCGGTCATCCGGGACATTCTGCACCGCCTCAGGGACCGGTTTCCCAGACGCGTCATCGTCTGGCCGGTGGCGGTCCAGGGGCAGGGGTGCGGGCCTCAGGTCACCGCGGCGATCAACGGATTCAACAGGTTACCGGCGGGCGGCCCGATCCCGCGGCCCGACCTGATCATCGTCGCGCGCGGCGGAGGCTCGATCGAGGACCTGATGGGGTTCAACGACGAAAGCGTCGTGCGCGCGGCGGCGGCGTCGCGTATTCCGCTGATCTCGGCTGTGGGGCATGAAACCGACACCACCCTGATCGACCATGCCTCTGACTGGCGTGCGCCGACTCCGACTGCCGCGGCAGAGCGGGCGGTGCCGGTCCGGCTGGACCTCATGTCGTGGGTCGATGGACAGGGGGGCCGGCTGCGGGGCGCGATGTCCCAAGCGATGTCCCAGCGCCAGCAACGGCTCAAGGACCTTTCGCGCGGGTTGCCGCGAAAGGACGGGCTGCTGGACCGGCCACGCCAGACGCTCGATTATTTTTCGGAACGGCTCCCGTTGGCTTTGGGGGCTGCGGTGTCGCGCAAGCGCTTGGTGCTCAGCCGCCAGTCCGGAGCGCTCCGCCCGTCGATGTTGCGCGGGCGACT
>JALQXR010000380.1 GCA_023263105.1 Marivivens sp.
CGAATACCGTGGCCGCGCCGAGGGCGAGACGGTCGAAGCCTACGGCCAGCGGGTCGCAAACGAACTGGAGACCGAAATCCTGCGTCTTGGCCCCGAAACCGTGATGGCCTTTGTCGCCGAACCGGTCGTCGGCGCGACCTCGGGCGCGGTTCCGGCAGTTGCGGGCTATCTGCGCCGCATTCGCGAGATTTGCGATCAATACGGCATCCTTCTGATCCTTGACGAAGTGATGTGCGGGATGGGCCGGACGGGGCATCTGTTTGCCTGCCTCGAGGACGACGTCGCCCCCGACATGATCACCATCGCCAAGGGGCTGGGTGCGGGCTATCAGCCGATCGGAGCCTTGCTGACCTCGGGCGCGATCTATGACGCGATTGCGGGCGGATCGGGGTTTTTCCAGCACGGCCACACCTATATGGGCCACGCGATGGCGGCGACGGCGGCGAACGCGGTTCTGGCCGAAATCCGCGACCGCGACCTACTGACCCGCGTGCGGGTGCAAGGCGCAAAGCTGGATGCGGCGCTGCGCGACCGTTTCGGTCAGCACGCCCATGTGGGCGATATCCGCGGCAGGGGCTTGTTCCGGGGCATCGAACTGGTGGCCGACCGCGACACAAAGGCCCCCTTTGACCCCGCGCGAAAGCTGCATGCAAAGACCAAGGCAGAGGCCTTTGCCGCCGGTCTGATCTGTTACCCCATGGGGGGCACCATCGACGGACAGCGCGGCGACCACGTGCTTTTGGCCCCGCCCTTTATCATCGAGGACGCACAGATCGACGAACTGGTGTCGAAGCTGGGGATCGCGGTCGAAAAGGCGCTTGCCGCATGACAGCTCTGCCTTTCGTCATGGCCGCGCCCAACGGAGCGCGGCTGACAAAGGCGGATCATCCCGCCATTCCCGTGACGGTCGAACAGACCGTGGCCGATGCTCTGGCCTGCCGCGCGGCGGGCGCTGACGGGCTGCACGCCCATGTCCGCGACCCTGACGGTCTGCACGTGCTGGACGCAGGGCTCTATCGCGAACTGATCGCCGAAATGGCGACCCGCGCGCCCGGGTTCTACGTGCAGGTCACAACCGAAGCCGTG
>JALQXR010000037.1:0-8439 GCA_023263105.1 Marivivens sp.
CTTCGCTGGAAGGCGTCAACAACATGGGCACCGCGCGGTTTGACGCGCGCCTGTCCGACGTGGCGCTTTATGCCCCCGACTTCCCCGGCCCCGCGACGATCACAGGGACCGCAGAGCTGGACGGTGCCGGTCTTTGGACCATCGACACCTCGGCCATCGGGCCGGGCGGTGCGACCGCGCAAATGGCAGGCACCGCGCGTCAGGACCTGTCGGTCGATCTGTCGATCACAGGGCGCGCGCCGCTCGGGCTGCTGAACGCCGCGCTCGAACCGCGCCGCATCGGCGGCATGTCGGACTTTGACTTGACCCTGAGAGGCCCGCTGTCGGTCGACGCCCTGAGCGGCACGATCCGGACAACCGGCGCCGAACTTTCCGCCCCGACCCTCTCGCTGTCAGCAAGCGGTGTCGACGCCGCGCTTACTTTTGGCGGCGGCTCGGTCACTGTGGACCTGAGCGGAGACATGAACAACGGCGGCTCGCTGGACCTTGACGGGTCGGTCGGACTGACCGCGCCCTTCCGCGCCGACCTGATCGCCACTGCCAACGCCATCGTGCTCCGCGATCCCGAACTTTACGACACCACGATCAACGGCCAGATCCGCATCGCCGGCCCGCTGACGGCCGGCGCTTCGATCGCTGGCACGGTCGACCTTGGCGACACCGAATTGCGGGTGCCCTCCTCTGACATCGGAGCCTTGGGCGACCTGCCCCCGATTGCCCATGTCGGCGCGCCCGACACCGTCCGCCGCAGCTTGGCCCGCGCGGGGCTTGATACCTCTGGTGCCGAGACCGAAGTCGCGACGTCCGCAGGGCCGGGATATGCGCTCGACATTACGGTCAACGCGCCATCCCGTATCTTTGTCCGAGGACGGGGGCTGGACGCGGAACTGGGCGGCGCGCTCCGCCTTGGCGGATCGACCAATGCCGTCATTCCCACCGGCCAGTTCAACCTGATCCGTGGCCGGCTGGACATCCTGCAGCAACGCTTTGACCTGACCGAAGGCTTTGCCGCGATCCAAGGCAGCTTCCGACCCTTTATCCGGCTGGTCGCAACCACAACCGCCCGCACCGGCACACGGGTCGATGTCGCGGTCGAAGGCGAAATCACCGAACCTTCGGTGACCTTCTCGTCCCAACCCGACCTGCCGCAAGACGAAATCCTTGCCCAGCTGATCTTTGGCCGCGACCTTAGCCAGATCACACCGTTCCAAGCGATCCAGCTTGCCTCTGCCGCAGCCACCCTCGCAGGCCGAGGCGGCACGGGACTTGTCGACCGGCTTCGCGGCGGCATCGGCCTGGACGACCTCGACATCACCACGGACAGCGACGGCAATGCCGCCGTGCGTGCAGGCAAATACCTGTCGGATAACATCTATACCGACCTGACAGTGTCCAGCGGCGGCACGTCCGAAATCAGCCTCAACCTCGATATCTCGGACGAAATCACGGCCAAGGGCGCCTTCGCGACAGATGGGGAAACCAGTCTGGGGATCTTCTTCGAGCGCGACTACTAACCCGAAGCCCGCCTCGCCTTTGTGCCGGAAATATCCCGGGGGGAGGCCGTCAGGCCGGGGGGCAGAGCCCCCGACCCGACATCATTCATTCAACCCGAGTCCTCAGACCGCTGCGGCCAGAACATCGACCTCTTCATGGAACGGGCAAGCGACCGTGTGGTCGTTCCCCAGATCCAACAGCGCGGGCCGGTCGCCAGCACAGGACGCCTGAGCCTTCGGGCAACGGGTGCGGAACACGCAGCCCGAAGGCGGATTCAAAGGCGACGGAAGCTCGCCTTCGATCACCGCGCGGGGACGCGCCCGCTCTAGCACCGGATCGGGGATCGGAACCGCCGAAATCAGCGCTTGGCTGTAGGGATGGCTGGGCTTGGTTGTCAGGGTGCGGGCGTTGGCCTGCTCCATCACGGTGCCCAGATACATCACCACGATTTCGTCGCTGATGTGCTTCACCACGCTCAGGTCATGGGCGATAAAGATCATCGACAGGCCAAAGTCGCGCTGCAATTCCATCAACAGGTTCACCACCTGCGCCTGCACCGACACGTCCAGAGCGGACACCGGCTCGTCGCAGATCAGCAGCTTGGGACGCAGGATCAGCGCGCGCGCGATCCCGATACGCTGACACTGGCCGCCCGAAAATTCGTGCGGGTAGCGGTTGATCAGGTTGGGCAGCAGCCCCACCCGTTCCATCAGCTCGGACACGCGCTTTTTGACCTCCGCGCGGGGCGTATTGGGCTCGTGCGTGATTAGCGGTTCCGCGATGATTTCACCCACGGTCATCCGCGGGTTCAGCGCGGCGAGAGGGTCCTGAAACACCATCTGCACGTCACGGCGGTGCACGCGGCGCTCTTCGGGGGACATGGACGCAAGGTCACGGCCATCGACAAGGATCTGGCCACCCGACGTCGGCACGGTTCCGACGATCGCGCGGGCCAGCGTGGATTTGCCCGAACCGGACTCGCCCACCACACCCAGACACTCACCGGGTTTCAGGTCGAAATTGACCTTGTTCACGGCATGCAGTTTGCGGGCCGGAGTCCATGGCCAAGCGCCCTGTTGCCGGACGTCGAAAGTAACGGAAAGGTCTTTTACAGACAGGATCGGAGCGGTCATTGCACGACCTCCTCGATTGACAGGTGACAGGCACGACGGCGTCCGTCGCTGGTGGTGACCAACTCGGGCCGAACGGCGGGGCATTGTTCGAGCATGGTCGCGCAGCGCGGGCTGAACGGGCAACCGGCGGGCAAACGCGACATGTCGGGCGGCTCGCCCGCGATGGTCTGAAGATCGCCATCGTCGCGGTCCAGACGCGGGACCGCCTGCAAAAGACCCTTGGTATAGGGGTGACGCGGCTGGGCAAAGACCTCTTCGGTGGTGCCCTCTTCCATGATCTGGCCACCATACATGACCAGCGTCCGGTCGCAGAACCCCGCAACCACCCCAAGATCGTGGGTGATCAGGATGACGGCGGTGCCGAACTCTTGTCGGATGTCACCCAGAAGCTGCATGATCTGCGCCTGAACGGTCACGTCCAGCGCCGTGGTCGGCTCGTCCGCGATCAGCAGACGCGGGCGGCAGAGCAGCGCCATGGCGATCATCACCCGCTGACGCATCCCGCCCGAGAACTCGTGCGGGTACATCCGCACGCGGTTGGCGGCGTCGGGGATCCGGACCGCGTCCAGCATGCGTGTCGCCTCGGCGATCGCGTCCCGCTTGGACATGCCCTTGTGCTGCACCAGCACCTCGGCCATCTGGTCGGAGATCCGCATATAGGGGTTCAGCGACGTCATCGGGTCCTGAAAGATCATCGCGATCTGGTCGGACCGGACCTTGTTCATCTGGCGCTGCGACAGGCCGATCAGGTTGCGACCGTCCCAGTTCACTTCGCCCGTGGCCGAGCCGTTCTGGGCCAGCAGACCCATTGCGGCAAAGGCGGTCTGGCTCTTGCCCGAGCCGCTTTCGCCCACGATTGCCAGCGTCTCGCCCTTGTCGATTGTAAAGGACAGGCCGTTGACCGCGTTGACCGGACCGTCGTTGGTCCGGAACGTGACCTTGAGGTCTTTGATTTCAAGGAGGCTCATATCAACGGTCCTTCGGATCGAGCGCGTCGCGCAGGCCGTCGCCCACAAAGGTGAACGCGAACAACGTGGCAAGGAAGAAAAACAGCGGGAAGGCGATCTGCCACCAAGCGCCGTAGAGCATCTGCTTGGACCCGCCTTGGATCAGCGCCCCAAGCGAGGTCATCGGCTCTTGCACACCTAGACCAAGAAAGCTGATGAAGCTTTCGGCCATGATCAGACCCGGGATCAGCAGGGTCGCATAGACGACCACGATGCCCAGAAGGTTCGGCACGATGTGACGCAGGATGATGGTGAACGGACGAACGCCGATCGCAACGGCGGTTTCGACGAATTCCTTGTTCTTGATGCTAAGCGTCTGGCCGCGCACGATACGCGCCATGTCCAGCCAGCTGATCAGACCGATGCCGACGAACAGCATGGTGATCGACCGGCCCCAGATAACCAGCATCAGGATCAGAACGAACATAAAGGGAATGGACATCAGCACGTCCACGGTCCGCATCATGATGTTGTCAAGCCGACCGCCAAAGTAACCGGCGGTCGCGCCGTAAAGCGTGCCGACGATCACAGCGACAAGCGAACCGACCACGCCCACCATGATCGAGATACCGGTCCCCTGCACAACGCGCGCATACAGGTCGCGGCCAAGGTCATCGGCGCCAAAGTAATGGCCGTTCTCGAAGCTGGGTCCACCGATCTGGGTCACTCGGCCCACCAGTTTCCAGTCGATCGCTTCGTTGCTCCACGCCTGAAAGACCTGACCAAAGAGCGAAAACGCCAAGATCAGGATGAGGATGATCAGACCGCCGACGGCGGCCTTGTTACGGATGAAGCGCGCGCGGGCGTCGCTCCAGAGAGAGCGGCCTCTGACTTCGGCCAGCTCGGTCGCTTCGACGAGCGACTCCATTTTTGCTTTATCGGGATACATGTCCTGCCCCTTAGTACCGGATCTTCGGGTCAATCCACGCGTAGAGGATGTCGACCAAAAGGTTGAAGATGATAGTCAGGCTGCCGACCAGAATGGTGATGCCCATCATGACCGAATAGTCGCGGTTGAACGCCGAGTTCACAAAGAACTGGCCGATCCCGCCGGTCGAGAAATACTGGTCGATGATGACCGAACCCGTGATCATGCCCACGAATGCGGGTCCAAGGTAGGACAGCACCGGCAGCAGGGCGGGCTTTAGAGCGTGCCCAAAGATCACGCGGCCGGACGGCAGGCCCTTGGCCCGTGCGGTGCGGATGAAACCAGAGTTCAGCACCTCGAGCATCGACGATCGGGTGATACGGGCGATAGAGGCGAAATAGGATGTCGAAAGCGCGATCACCGGCATGATCAGGTGATCCCATGTCCCGCCTTCCCAGCCGCCGCCGGGCAACCAGCCCAGCCAGAGGGTAAAGATAAGGACCAGAATGGGCGCCATGACGTAGTTGGGGATCGACTGCGACCCGATGGCAAAGCCAACGGCCAGATAATCAAGCCATGTGTTGTGCCGGATCGCTGCAATGATCCCAAGGCCGATACCGAAAACCACGGCAACCACGAACGACCAGAACCCGTAGGTCAACGTCACAGGGAAACCCTGCGCAATGATGTCGTTGACGGTCCGGTCTTTATATTTGAACGAGGGTCCGAAATCGAAGTGGAAGACGACGTTCGTCATATAGTCGAGCATCTGCTTCCAATAGGGCTGGTCCAGCCCGTACTTGGCTTCGAGGTTGGCGAGAACTTCGGGGGGCGGGGCTTTTTCACCCATGAACGGGTTGCCGGGGGCCGACCACATGAGAACGAAAGAGATCGCGATCAGGATCAGGATCGTCGGCACAGCCACCGTAAGGCGGCGCACGATATAGGAGAACATCTGGGGATCCCTATCTGGGAGGAGGAGGACACGAAAGGTTCCGCGCCCCCGAATTGGGGGCGCGGAGAGTGTTACAAGACTGGGTGATTACTCAGCGACGAGGTAGAGGTCGCGTGCGTACCAGTTGTTTTCTACGTTGTTATCCGGCCAGCCTTTGAGGGCTGCGGTGCGTGCACCGACGGAGGTGTAGAAGTAGATCGGCATGATCGGCGCATCGGCTGCGGCAATCGTTTCGACCTGGGTGTACAGCGCCTGTGCTTCCGGCGAAGTCTTGGCTTCGGCCAGCAGTGCGTCGACTTCGGCGTTCACGTAGCCAGAGTCGTTGTAACCCGAACCCGAGCTGTAGAGGTCGAGGAAGGTCGAGGCTTCGTTGTAGTCGCCGCACCAGCCGGCACGGGCGATTTCGAACTGGCCGCTGCCACGAGTTTCAAGGAAGGTGCCCCATTCCATGTTCTCGATGGTTGCTTCAACGCCAAGGTTCTCTTTCCACATCTGGCTGATCGCGATGGCGATCGACTTGTGGCCTTCCGAGGTGTTGTAGAGGATGTCCACGGTCAGCGGGTTATCCGCACCGTAGCCAGCTTCGGCCAACAGGGCCTGTGCCTTGGCAACACGCTCTTCCTGAGTCATCGCTGCTGCTTCGACTTCCGGCACCGTGAAACCAGCGGTGGTCGGCGGAGTGAAGGTGTAGGCGGGGATCTGACCAGCCTGCAGGATGCCTTCGGTGATGACGTTGCGGTCGAAGCCGAGGCTCAGAGCCTGACGAACGCGAACATCCTGCAGCCACTCGGGTGCATCTTCACGCATGTTGAAGGCGTAGTAGTAGGTGCAGAGACGCGGGTTCGAGTAGATCTCGTCCGGATACTGCTCTTTCAGCGACAGGTACTGGCCGGTCGGAACGCCGACGAGGTCAAGCTCGCCTGCCTGCCAACGGGTGAAGGCCTGGGTTTCGTCGTTGATGATCAGACGCTCGACCGTGTCGATGATGGTCGCTGCGTTGTTCCAGTAGGTTTCGCTGCGAACCATGACCATACGTTCCTGGGGAACGTGCTCGGTCAGGACGTAGGCACCGTTGCCGATGATGTTCTCGGGACGGGTCCACTCTGCGCCATGTGCTTCGATAGCGGCCTGCGGCACCGGGAACATGGTGGCGTGGGTCACAGTCTGGGCAAAGTAGGGCAGCGGCTGGTCAAGGTGGACGACCAGAGTCAGGTCATCGGGGGCTTCGACGCCAAGGGTGTCGGGAGCAGCTTCGCCGGCCATGATCGGGCCAACGCCGCTGATGCCGGTGATCTCCATGAACCATGCATAGGGCGATGCGGTGACCGGATCGGTGACGCGGCGCCATGCGTAGACAAAGTCGCCTGCGGTCACGGGCTCGCCGTTCGACCACTTGGCGTTGTCACGCAGATGGAAGGTGTAGGTCAGCTTGTCTTCGCTGACTTCGAAGTCGGTGGCGACACCGGGGATCAGGTTGCCGTCGGCATCCTGGTTCATCAGGCCTTCGAACAGGTTACGGGCAACAGCCGAACCTGACACGTCCTCGACCATACCGGGGTCGATGGAGGGGCTTTCGTCAATGTCCTGATAGGTAAAGGTCTGGTCCGAAGCCAGTGCTTCGCCCGTCACGGGGTGGGTGGCATGCGCATCTGCATACGCCATGCCGCCAGTGACGACGAGCAGGGCGGCAGACGTCGCCAGCAGAGTCGATTTGAGTTTCATATGAAGTATCTCCCTATTGTGGGCCGCCTTGATTGGCGATCACGTCGGCTTTTTCGCCGCGCTCGTAGGCGCGAGAATGAAGTGATCATTTTTTCTTTGTCGCGGATTGGCAAGTACCGAATTCACAGTGACCGTACGTCAGCGTGCGCCAGACCGCCGATATGGAAACTTTTCCTTCATTTTGATCACAATGTTCATGCCCTCTAACCGTTTCGGGCACTGGAACATTCGTGAACGTCACCGGAGACCCTGCCCTTCATCCAACAGCACCCGACCCTAGCCCACGCCTTTCGGACGATGCATCCGGTTGATTCGCAGCCCGCGACCAGATTTCGATCAAAAACGACCTGACGATCTGAACGGGACATCGGTTCAGGCTCAACGGAGCAAGGCGAATACCTCACTTTTCGTTAAAAATGCTCGCGGCTTGGAAAATTTCCCTGTATCCGGAGCCGCCAACTGTCGAAACGAGCACCTCTTGGAACCCCTTTTTGACGGATTCCGCGCTCATTCAGAGTCGGCGCTCTTGGAATCTGTTGAATTTGATCAATTTCCAAAGCAAGCTAGTCGCGCTTAGCCTTTCGCCCAACTCAACCGCTGTGAGAACCTGCTGTGCCATCACCCGTCGCCAAGCCTCCGGAGCATCAGATCGTCTACGGGCGGTTGCGGGAAATGATCCTGTGCGGCGAACTCGAGCCCGGGCAGGCCGTCACCATTCAGGGGCTGGTCGCGTCGCTGGGCGCGGGCATGACACCGGTCCGAGAGGCGATCCGCCGCCTCACAGCCGAAGGCGCTCTGGATTTTCAGGGAAACCGCCGTGTCTGCGTGCCGGTCCTGACCCTGCCCCAAGTCGATGAACTGGCCTTTGCCCGTCTGGCCCTGGAGCCGCAGATGGCGGCTTGGGCCTGCGTCAAGATCACGGAAGAGGAAATCGCGTCGCTCGTACAGATCGACGCCGAGATCAACCGCGCGATCTTTCGCGGCGACGTCCGCAGCTATCTGAACCAGAACTACCTGTTCCACATGGCGCTTTATACCGTTGCCGACGCGCGCATCATGATGTCGCTGGCGGAAACGCTGTGGCTGAGGATGGGACCGTCGCTGCGGGTGATGTGTGGCCGTTTCGGAACCTCGAACCTGCCCGACATGCATATCGACGCGCTGGCAGCCCTGCGGGCCCGCGATCCCAGAGCCGTACGCGAGGCCGTCCATGCCGACATCGCGCAGGGTTTCGAACAAATCAGGGCGTCATTGATCTAA
>JALQXR010000037.1:8449-16971 GCA_023263105.1 Marivivens sp.
CGGGCCCAGCCAGTCGAGCCAAGCGTGGTGGCGGGACCGCGACACCGGACCCGCGACGTAGATCACATCTTGTCGCGCAGCGAATACCACAACATGGCCAGCACCAGCAGCGGTGACCGGAACATCGCCCCGCCGGGGAAGCGCATGGTCGGAACGTTGGCCATGACATCAAACCGTTCCGCCTGCCCCGAGATCGCCTCTGCGGCCAGCTTTCCACCCATGGTCGCCATCGCGACCCCATGGCCGGAATAGCCCGAAGCACTTAGGATATTGCCGGAAAGTCGCGCGAAATGCGGCATCCGGTTCATGGTGATGCCAAGCGTCCCGCCCCATGCGTAGTCGATCTTCACTCCGGCCAGTTGGGGATAGATTTCTTGCATCGGCTTGCGGACACTTTCCGCGATGCTGCGGGGAAATTTGTAGCCATAGCTTTCGGTGCCGCCGAACAGCATCCGGTTGTCTTCGGACAGACGGAAATAGTTGATCACGAACTTGCTGTCCGCCACCGCGTGGTTGTCGCGGATCAGGTCGCGGGCCCGTTCGTCGGACAACGGCTCGGTCGCGACGATAAAGTTGTTGATCGGCATGACGCGGGCGGCGACTTTGCCTTCTAGATGCCCCAGATACCCGTTGCAGCCCATGACCACGAAGTCGGCGGTGATCTTGGCGTTTGCAGTCGTCACGACAGCCGGAGCGCCCTCGGTCAGGCCGGTGACGCGCGAGGTTTCGAAAATCCGGACCCCTTTGGCCAGACAGGCACGCGCCAGTCCCAAAGCGAAACGCAGCGGGTGGATATGCCCCGACCCCATGTCCAAAGTGCCGCCGTAGTAGGCTTTGCTGGCGACCAGATCGTGAATTTCCGACTTTGAAAGCGATTTGATCAGGTCGTAGCCATAGTCGTCTTGCAGTTTTTTGGCATAGTCGTGCGAATGCTTCACAAAGCGCTCGCGGTGGTCGGCGTGGATCACACCGGACACCCATTTCGCGTTGGTCTTATGGGTCTTGTCCAGATCACGGACAAGCGTCACCGCGTCCTGACTGATCGACCACAGGTCGCGGGCCGTCTCCGGCCCGACCATTTGTTCCAGTTCATCCTGATCCAGCCGCTGGGTGCCAGAGACCTGACCGCCATTCCGGCCCGACGCCCCCCACCCGACGCGATGGGCGTCGAGCAGGATCACGTCATAGCCTTTTTCAGCCAGATGCAGCGCAGCCGAGAGGCCGGTGAAACCGGCTCCGATCACGCAGACATCGGCGCGCAGGTCGCCCGAGGCAGAGGGCTGTTGCGGCAGAGCATCAGCCGATGCCGCGTACCAGCTTTCGGGGTAGTGCCCTACCCGGTCGTTGGCGGTCAGGATATCCATGGCGCTATCAGGCGGACTTCAGCAGCCCGTCGGCCTTCAGACCGGCGTAGGCCTCGTCCAGCGACTTGCGCGCGCGCTTGACCAACTCGGCCACTTCGTCATGCGTGATGACGAGCGGCGGGCTGACGATCATGCGGTCGCCCACGTGACGCATCACCAGATTGTTGGCAAAGCAGCGTTCGCGGGTGCGATAGCCGACGGTGCCTTCGGGGCTGGCGAATTTCGCGCGCTTTTCCTTGTTCGGGGTCAGCGCGATCGAGCCCATCAGGCCCTGGATCCGGGTTTCGCCGACCAGCGGGTGGTCGCCAAGCGATCCCCACTGTTCCGCCATGAACGGGCCGATATCGTCGCGGACGCGCTCGACCAGTTTTTCTTCCTGAATGATGCGCAGGTTTTCCAGCGCGACAGCCGAGGCAACGGGGTGGCCCGAGTAGGTATAGCCGTGGTTAAAGTCGCCGTTCTTGCCCACGACCTCTGCGACCTTGTCACAGACGATGGAACCGCCGATCGGCACGTAGCCCGACGACAGGCCCTTGGCGATGGTCATGATGTGCGGCTTGATGCCCATCGTTTGCGACCCAAACCAGTTGCCGGTCCGGCCAAAGCCACAGATGACTTCGTCCGCGATCAGCAGGATGTCGTATTTATCGACGATGCGCTGGATTTCGGGCCAGTAGGTCGACGGCGGGATGATCACGCCACCGGCACCCTGGATCGGCTCGCCGATAAAGGCGCCAACGCGGTCCGCACCAAGTTCGAGGATCTTTTCCTCTAGCTCGCGGGCGCGCATCAGGCCGAATTCCTCGGGGGTCATGTCGCCGCCTTCACTATACCAGTGCGGCTGGCCGATGTGGTGGATGTCCTGAATGATGCCACCCTGATCATGCATGCCACCCATGCCGCCAAGGCTCATGCCTGCCATGGTCGAACCGTGGTAGGCGTTGTTACGGCCGATGATGATCCGCTTTTCGGGCTTGCCCAGCGACTGCCAGTAGTGGCGCACCATCCGCAGGTTGGTGTCGTTGGCTTCCGAGCCCGACCCCGCGAAGAACACGTGGTTCAGATCGCCCGGCGCCAGTTCGGCGATCTTGGCGGCCAGCGCCAGAGCGGGGACGTGGGTCGTCTGGAAAAAGGTGTTGTAATAGGGCAGTTCCTGCATCTGGCGGGCAGCAACGTCGACCAGCGACTTGCGGCCGTAGCCGACGTTCATGCACCACAGGCCGGCCATGCCGTCCAGAATGCGGTGACCTTCGCTGTCGTTCAGCCACACGCCTTCGGCGCGGGTGATCACGCGCGCACCCTTGCGGGCGAGGTCGGCGTTCTCGGTGAAGGGGTGCATGTGGTGTGCGGCGTCCAGCGCCTGCAGTTCGGCGGTCGGCGTATTGGTATTGATGACAGTCATCTTGAACGTCCCTCGTCAGTCACCTGCCCTGTCGGGCGGGCCGCCAGATCCGGCATGGAGCGGGCGGGTGGCTAATTTTGAAGTTGCTACCGTGTAGGCAACGCCAGGGGCGACTCCGACACGGATCGACGCCACAATACCCCCGCGCGGGTCTCTGTCAAGATTTTTGATCAAATTTCAAATAGCCACGCCTCTGGGCTGTCGTATGGCTGGCCTGACCGCGAATCCCCTTGGCGATCGGACGTCGTGACTCGCCCCCTGTTCGGCACGCATTTGACCGACCGATTCGGGTTTCGGGCAGAAGTTGGGGCCACCGTTACATTTTCTTCGAATAGACTGGCATCAGGCCCAAATCTTGGGCGCAATCCCCTGCTTTGAATTCATAAAATCGTTCTTCTGCTTGATCTTTGGGACAGGCCGTGGCCCGATGCCGAACGGCCTGCCGGAAGATAAAGGTTGCCAAACGGGCTCCGTTTGATCAAATTCGCGGCAGGGACGAGGAAAAGCCTAGTCTAACATTGGGAGAGACATCATGAAGAAGAACTTGCTGCCGCTGGCAGCTGCTCTGGCTGTGACTGCCGCTGCCGCTTCCGCTGAGGAAGTCCGCGTATACAACTGGTCCGACTACATCGACGAAGACCTGCTGACGCAGTTCGAAGAAGAAACCGGCATCGATCTGATCTACGACGTGTTCGATTCGAACGAAGTCCTAGAGACCAAGATGCTTGCTGGTGGTTCGGGTTACGACGTCGTCGTACCGTCGGGCACCTTCCTTCAGCGCCAGATCCAGGCCGGTGCATTCCAGCCGCTCGATTTTGCTGCCCTGCCGAACGCAGGCAACCTGTGGGACGCCATCAAAGAGCGCACCGCACAGTACGACCCCGGTAACGCCTACGCCATCAACTATATGTGGGGCACCACCGGTATCGGCGTGAACGTCGGCAAGGTCACCGAACTGCTTGGCCCCGACGCTCCGATCGGCAGCCTCGCGCTGATCTTTGATCCGGCGAACATGGAAAAGCTGGCCTCTTGCGGCGTGCATCTGCTTGACGCTCCGGCCGAAGTCATTCCGGCGGCTCTTGCCTATATCGGCGAAGATCCCAACAGCCACGATCCCGACGTGCTTGCCAAGGCCGAAGAAGTCCTGATGGGCGTCCGCGGCTACGTGCAGAAGTTCCACTCCTCCGAATACATCAACGCTCTTGCCAACGGCGAGATCTGCGTTGCCTTCGGCTGGTCGGGCGACATCCTGCAGGCTCGTGACCGTGCGGCTGAAGCCGAAAACGGAATCGAGATCGCCTACAACGCTCCGAGCGAAGGTGCTCTGATGTGGTTCGACATGATGGCCATTCCGGTCGATGCTCCGAACCCCGCTGGCGCACATGTGTTCCTGAACTTCATCATGGACGCTCAGAACATGGCTGCTGCATCGAACTACGTCTACTACGCGAACGGTAACCTTGCTTCGCAAGAGTTCCTGATCGAAGACGTGATCGGTGACACCGCGATCTATCCGGATGCCGCCACTCTGGAAAACCTCTACACCACGACGCCCTACGACGCCGGCGTCCAGCGTGTGGTGACCCGTATGTGGACCCGTATCAAGTCGGGCACCTAATCCCCCGACCTAACATGACCCCGTGCCGGTCTCCGGCGCGGGGTTTTTCGTGCGACAAAGAAATTCGTACCGAGGAACGTCATGGCCCAGCCCGCAAAAACCCCTGTTGTCTTCGCTCCGTGGGAAGACAAAACCGCAAAGCCCCTGATCGAATTCAACGGCGTGACAAAACGCTTTGGCTCGTTCACGGCGATCGACAACATTTCCCTGAAGATCTACGAAAAAGAATTCTTCGCGCTTCTGGGCCCGTCCGGTTGCGGCAAGACAACGCTGATGCGGATGCTGGCCGGATTTGAAAATATCACCAGTGGCACGGTTCTGCTGGGTGGCCGCGACATCGCTCCGGTCCCGCCGAACAAGCGCCCCGTGAACATGATGTTCCAGTCCTACGCGCTGTTCCCGCACCTGTCTGTCTGGGACAACATCGCCTTCGGCCTGCGCCGCTCGGACATGCCCAAGGACCAGATCGGCGACCGCGTCGAAGAAATGCTGCGCCTGACGCGGATGGAGAAATTCGCCCGCCGCAAGCCTCACCAGATTTCCGGCGGCCAGCGCCAGCGCGTCGCGCTTGCCCGCTCGCTCGCCAAGGCGCCGAAGCTGCTCTTGCTTGACGAGCCGCTGGGTGCGCTGGACAAGAAACTGCGCAACGACACGCAGTTCGAACTGATGGATATTCAGGAAAAGACCGGCACCACCTTTGTGATCGTGACCCACGATCAGGAAGAAGCGATGACCGTCGCCAGCCGGATTGCCGTCATGGATCACGGCAAGATCATTCAGGTCGCCACTCCGGCCCAGATCTACGAAACCCCGAATTCGGTCTATGTCGCTGACTTTATCGGTGACGTGAACCTGTTCGAAGGCAACGTGACCGCAACCAAGGGCGACAAAGTCGAAATCGCCTGGGCCGAGGGCCAGCCCTCGATCCATGCCACCGCTCCGGCCGGCACAAAGTCAGGCGACCGCGTCCATTTCGCGATCCGCCCCGAAAAAGTGTCGATCAGCGGCGACAAGCCCGACGACGCGGCCAACGCGATCCAGGGGACGGTCCATGACATCGCCTACCTTGGCAACATCTCGACCTATCACGTGCAGCTTTCGAACGGGCTGATCGTCAAGGCGCAAGCCGCCAACAACCGCCGTCTGTCGCGCAGGAACTTCACTTGGGAAGACCAAGTCTGGTTGTCCTTCACCGACACCGCCGGTGTCGTGCTGAACAAGTAGGGGGGGCTGCGCGATGAACTTCCGCCGCCTTATCCTTATCGGGGTGCCTTACGGATGGCTTCTTGCCCTCTTTCTGGTCCCCTTTGCCATCGTTCTAAAGATCTCTCTGTCGGATTACGCGGTTTCGATTCCGCCCTACACCCCGACGCTTGATCTTTCGGAAGGCTGGGCAGGCTTTCAGGACTTCCTGTCGAAGCTCGATTTCGACACGTTCAAGTTCCTGACGACCGACTCGCTTTACTGGAAATCCTACCTGTCGAGCTTGCAGATCGCCGTGATCTCGACCTTTTTTACCCTGCTGGTCGGCTTTCCGATCGCCTATGGCATGGCCCGCGCTCCGGAAGAATGGCGCGCGACGCTGATGATGCTGGTGATCCTGCCGTTCTGGACCAGCTTTCTGATCCGCGTTTACAGCTGGATGGGTATTCTGGGCCGCGAAGGCTACCTGAATTCGCTTCTGCTTTCGATGGGGATCATCGATGAACCGCTGGTCATCCTGAACACCAATATCGCGGTCTATATCGGTATCGTTTACACCTACCTGCCGTTCATGATCCTTCCGATCTACGCCACGCTCGACAAACTCGACGTGTCGCTGCTGGAAGCGGCCGAGGATCTGGGCTGCACCCGCACCTCGGCATTCTGGCTGGTGACCGCGCCGCTGTCCCGTCCGGGCGTGATCGCGGGCAGCTTCCTTGTGTTCATTCCCGCGCTTGGCGAATTCGTGATCCCGTCGCTTCTGGGCGGCTCGGGCACGCTGATGATCGGCAAGGTGCTTTGGGAAGAATTCAGTTCCAACCGTGACTGGCCGGTGGCAAGCGCCGTGGCTGTCATCCTTCTGCTGATCCTGATCATCCCGATCATCCTGTTCCAAAAGAACCAGCAGAAGCAGGCGGAGGCAGACCAATGAGACGTTTCAGCTGGTTCAACGCGACATCGCTGACACTGGGCTTCGCGTTCCTTTATATCCCGATGATCATCCTGATCATCTACAGCTTCAACGGTGGCCGGTTGGTCACCGTCTGGGCGGGGTTCTCGACCAAATGGTACGGCACGCTGTTGTCGAACGAGGCCTTCCTTGACGCTGCTTGGGTGACGGTGCGCGTGGGGTTCATGTCCTCGACGCTTGCCACCATCCTTGGGACCATGGCGGCCTATGTGCTGGTGCGCGGTGGGCGGTTCCACGGGCGGACGCTGTTTTCGGGGATGATCTATGCCCCGCTCGTCATGCCCGAGGTCATCACCGGCCTGTCGCTGCTGTTGCTGTTCATCGCCATTGGCCTTGACCGCGGCATCATCACCATCGTGCTGGCGCATACCACCTTTACGATGTGCTATGTCTCGGTCGTCGTGTCGTCGCGACTGATCAGCTTTGACCGGTCACTGGAAGAAGCCGCGCTGGATCTTGGATGCACGCCGTTCGACGCCTTCCGGTCCGTCACCCTGCCGATCATCGCTCCGGCCGTGATCTCGGGTTGGCTGCTGGCCTTTACGCTGTCGCTCGACGACCTCGTGATCGCGTCCTTCACCTCGGGGCCGTCTTCGACGACCCTGCCGATCAAGATCTTCTCGGCCGTGCGTCTGGGCGTCCGCCCCGAGATCAACGCGCTGTCGACTATCATGATCGGGATCGTGACCATCGGGGTGATCACCGCATCGCTAATCAACAAACGCGCCGTTACAAAGCGCCTTGATGACGAGCAAAAAGCAGCCGCAGCATGACCCCGTTCAAGGACGAATATGACGCATACTGCGCGTCTTTTGGCGTCCCCGACCGGATCGAGGCGCTGTTGCCGGACCTCAACGCGATCCCCCGGGGCAAATGGGTGCCGGGGGATGATGTCGGCAAGCTGGTCAAGGGCGGCCTTCGCCTGCCCGAGGCCGCCTATGCGCCGAACATCTACGGCGAAGAGGTCGATGCCTCTGGTCTTGGCAGCGTCAAGGGCGACCCCGACGGGATCCTGACGCCGGTCTTGGGCACGCTCAAACCCGTGCCGTGGATCGAAGGCAATGTCGCGCAGGTCCTGCTGGAAATGACCGACGCCGACGGCCAACCCAGCTTTCTGTCGCCGCGCTTGCATCTGCAGCGGGTGCTGGACAGGCTGGCGGCGCTTGGCATGCGCCCTGTCGTCGCGACGGAACTGGAATTCTACCTCTGCCGCGAACGCAAGGACTCGTCCGAAGCGCCAAAGCCCCCGATCGGGCTGGGTCGCGCGCGCAACTATGAAATGGGCGCCCTTGGCCGGTCCGAAGAGATTCTGGCCGAAATCATCGACGCCGCGCAGGCTCAGGGGCTGGATACCGACGCGCTGACCGCCGAATACGGACCGGGCCAGTTCGAGGTGAACTTTAACCACACCGACGATGTTCTGGCCGCCGCCGACACCGCGATCATGTTCCGCCGTCTGGTGGCGGGCGTGGTTCACAGCCACGGGCTAGAGGCGACCTTTATGGCCAAGCCCTATGCCGACCACCCGGGCAACGGGATGCATGCGCATGTGTCGATGGTGGATGCCAACGGAACCAATGTGTTTACCGCCGACAAAGGCGTGGGCGACAACCTCAAGCGTGCGGTTTCGGGCGTTCTGACGACGATGCGGGACCTGCAGCTTTTGTTCGCGCCGCATCTGAACTCTTACCGCCGGTTTCAGGTGGGCAGCTTTGCGCCAACCGCGCCGGACTGGGGTCTGGACCACCGTGGCGTGGCGATCCGCCTGCCGGAAACAAAGGGCCCCGGCGCTCGGCTAGAGCACCGGATCAGCGGCGCGGATGTGAACCCCTATCTGGTTCTGACCGCCATTCTGGGCGGCATGCTGCACGGGTTGGAAAACGACCTGCCCCTGCCCCCGCCGCTTGGACCGAAAGACACGTCGACAAGCGAACGCCTGACCCACGACTGGATCGGCGCGATCCG
>JALQXR010000381.1 GCA_023263105.1 Marivivens sp.
GCGCAAATAGACCTGAACAGGGCGCTTTCGGCGTTGCTCGGACGGGCTGCTGGCCCCAGACTGACGATGAACCAACAGTCCGGAGAGACCGCCGTGCCCGATCCCAGCCCCGATCTGCGAGCCGATTACCGCGATCCGGATGTGGTCATGCGGCTGTCGCGGATGGGATCGGCCCACCCCACACGCCTGTCCTTTCTTCGCGTCTTGTTGCGGCAGATGACGTCCGGCAAGTGGCGCTTTGACCGCCCGCAGTGGGACATCGACAGCAATGGCGTGGGGCGGGCTGTCTATCGCGCCCAAGGTCCCGACCGCAGCTATTCGCTGGTGGCCTTTGCCCATGATCTGCCCGACGACATGCGGTCGGACCGCGTGATCGCGACTGCTTGGGACGCCACATTCGCGCTGTTCGACGGAGAGCCGACCGCCGAAGACGTCGACCGCCTGTCGCAAAATGTGCCGCTGCAGGAAGCGGGCCGGATCACCCCGCGCGAACTGTGCCTGTCGCGGGCCAACCGCTCGGTCCGGCTGTTTGCCCATGTGATCGACCGACTGTCGCGCGGGGACCAGCCCGATCCCGACGAAGTCGCCTCGGTCGGCTATCTGATGCGAACGACGGCGGTCTATGGATCCGGCAAATTCGGCGCTGCAGACCGCACGATGATCGCAGAGCGGCCAGAGCTGATGGTGCCCTTTCAGGCCGAGATGCTGTCGGTCTGGCTGATCCGCCAATTCACGGTCGATATCGTGGAACATCTGGCGCAGGCGCGCGGCGGGGCCAAGGCCGCAAAGCTGGACCCGTCGATCAAGCAAAGCCTAGGGGTCGGCAATTCGACCGGACTTGGGATGGCTCCTTTTCTGGTGCGCCATCCGGTTCTGCTGAACAACTGGATGACCGTCAGGGAAGAGGCTCTGGCCCGCGTTCGCGCACTGGCCGACGCCACGCCAGCGGCCCTGTCCGACCTGCGGCGCGCCTTTGCCGATGCCGTGCGGAACGCGGACCTGTGGCGGTCCGACCACCCGATCCAGATCGCCAAACTGGCCGATCTTCGCGGCGATCTGGCAAGAATCGGCGCGCGGATCG
>JALQXR010000382.1 GCA_023263105.1 Marivivens sp.
CATCCCCGCGAACTGCCTGGGCCTGCGCACCTCCAGCCTCGTAAGGTGCTCATGCCTCAGACCTTCTCTGATCTCATGACGGACCGATCCCCAGGTGCCCTGAGTGACCAGGAGTGCGCCCTCCTGGCGACCCCCCACATCCCATTCCCACCATGAGTCCGGTCTGAGCCAGCCCAGCGCATGGAGAGAATGCAGCGCCCTGCCCACCGGGCCCCCTGGTGGCGGGAACGAGTCGTGCTCCCACATTGCCTGCACCGCGACCTGCAGGGGGCCCGCGGTCCTGGCGATTCTGGCCAGCCAGCAGAGCTGCAAGTAGGTCTTCCGCATGGACGCCGACATCAGGTGCCCTTGGTGCAGCACACAGAAGACGATCTCTTGGGCCCTGCCCGGCCGCGTGGCGCCCCAGACCTCCCGCATGATGGCCGCGTCCAGACTCCTGAGGTCTTGCTGCGAGACCGGGGCGACCTCCACCCCATAGGCCCCTGCGGCCAGCACCAGGCTGGCGGTGACATGGGCCTTGCGCCGGCTCGACCCCTGCACTCCATGCAGTCTGCTGAGGAGCACCCTCGCCTTTGCCAGGCGCTTCTGCAGGAGCGGTCCCGTGTGGGATGCCGCCGACAGGCGCACGCCGATGCCTAGCACCCGAAACTCTTTCTGGAAGGGAAAGGCCTCATTGCCCAGCCGGACCGCCCCCGCTCTGCGCGGCCCCGCCGGCTCCGAAGAGAAGCATAGCGACTTCGACGGATTCACCCCCTGCTGGGTGAGGCGCAGCCACTCCGCTGTGGTGTGCAGCGGGCCCCGCAGGTCCTTGAGCTTGTTCTGGTACATGTAGGTGTCATCCGCGTAGCCCATGGTGCTGAAGTCCACTTCTCTGGGCCTCAGGTCCTCCTCCTCGCTTCCCCGCCGCGCACCCCGAGGGGGCGGCCCCCCACCCGGGAGGGGGGAGGAGGGCTGGGGAGGCAGCGGCGGCGGCAGGGTCGCGCACCTCGTCCCTACCCCACCGTGCAGCCGGGCGATGTGTGTGTGTGTGTGTGTGTGTGTGTGTGTGTGTGTGTGTGTGTGTGTGTGTGTGTGTGTG
>JALQXR010000383.1:0-238 GCA_023263105.1 Marivivens sp.
ATCGCGAAGGCATAGGTAAAGACGTATCCGGACTGTGCCCGTCCCGCGAGGCGGGTGAAGAAGGGAACGATCCCCATCGCCACTCCGTTGATCGCGCCGTCGATGATCGCCCCGTCGCCGCGCTTCCACAGCAGACGACCAAGAGCCTTGGCCGGACGGACAAAGATCACGTCGTAAAGTTCGTCAAAGTACCATTTGTTCAACAGGAACAGGTAGAGCGGACGCTGGTTCGCGGCCA
>JALQXR010000383.1:248-1062 GCA_023263105.1 Marivivens sp.
TGGCGATATACATCACCCACGACAGCGCAAATCCAAGGATCATCGCGACAAAGGGCGATACTTTGACCCAAGCCGGCGCATGGTGCGCGTCGTCCATCACGTGGTTGTCGGCGGCCATATAGATTGCCCCCTGCACCCCCGCGCCATGATCGTCGGCAGCAGTGTCGGTTGCGTGCTCTTCGGTCGTGGCGGCAGCGTCGGTGGCGTGCTCCTCGGTCGTGGTGGCGGCGGCTTCGGCGTGTTCTTCGGTTGCGGCGGCTTCGGTGCCGTGATCGGCGGCGGCCTCGGTATGGGCCGGAATGCCGAAGAATTTGTTCACGGTGTCATGGTCGCCAAAGAAGCTCTTGTAGAACACCATCCCAGAGAAGATCGCGCCAACGGCCAGAACGCCCAGCGGGATCAGCATGACCATCGGGCTTTCGTGCGCGTGGTCATGGGTATGGTGGTCGCCGCGCGGCTTGCCCCAGAACGTCAGGAACATCAGGCGCCAGCTGTAAAAGCTGGTCATGAAGGCCGCGATGACCAAGAGCCAGAAGGCATAGGCCGTGCCGCCCGCATAGGCGCTTTCGATGATCGCGTCTTTGGACAGGAAGCCAGCAAAACCGATGGTGGTCAGCGGGATGCCGACGCCGGTGATCGCCAGCGTGCCGATCAGCATCGCCCAGAAGGTATAGGGCAGCTTTTTGCGCAGACCGCCATAGTTCCGCATGTCCTGTTCGTGGTGCATCCCGTGGATCACAGAGCCCGCGCCAAGGAACAGCATCGCCTTGAAGAATGCGTGTGTCAGCAGGTGGAACATCGCGACCGAATAGAC
>JALQXR010000384.1 GCA_023263105.1 Marivivens sp.
TCATATTCTCCTTCAATATTGTTGTTAGGATGTTTATCAGGATGACCGACAGGGGGCACCCCTGCAGGATGCCATTGGTGGCCGCGAAGGGTTCCCCCAAGCAGCCCAGCACCTTGAATGACCTCCGCAGGCTGCTGTACATGCCCGCGATCGCGCGCAGTGGCCCCGCGGCAAAGCCCAGGGCTGCTGCGCACGCCAGCACTATGCCGACTGGGACCATATCAAAGCATTTGACGTAGTCCAGACCTGCCCCTGCGAGTTTCCAGCCCTGCGCGCGGGCCAGCTCCGTCATGACGCTGAGTAGGGAGGCCGCATCCAAGGAGCCTGTTGCCGGCCGGAACGCGAAGGCCAGTCCGTAGACCCACTTCTCCTGCCACAGTGTGGCCTCCTCGAGGCGGAGCCCGGCCCAGAGTCTGTAGATCGCGCTCAGCACGGACAGGGGTCGCATCTGCAGGGGGAGCGAGCCCTCCCCCTTCGGGACCAGGCTGATGTAGCCCCTGGTCAGCGCCCCAGGCCACCTGCCCGTGCGTTCCACGGCTGCTAGTAGCTGCGCGAGGAGGTCCAGCACAATCAGCGGTAGCCTGGCCAGGTCCCGCACCCCCCACGCGTCCAGCCCTTTGGCCGTCGTCTTGCTCATCTTTGCTATGCGTCGCCGCAGGCGGCGGCCCGTGATCTCGCTGCTGGCCATCGGGTGGCACTGTAGATGCCGCCCGTACGCCGCGAGAAAGTCGGGGACCGACGGCTCAGACTGATCCACATACTTGCGCATGATTGGGAACCAGGCTCCCTGTAGGAGGGAGTCCATCTCCCGCAGGTCCCCCGTGAGCGAGCCATCTGGCCGCGACAGCATCACGAGGGGGGGGCTGTAGTCCTGCTTCAGCCACCTGTAAACCAGGCTGGTATTCTCCGCCCAGGCCTTGTCCATCCCGGCCTTCCACTCCCGCACGCGCTCCGCCTCGTGTGTGTGTGTGTGTGTGTGTGTGTGTGTGTGTGTGTGTGTGTGTGTGTGTGTGTGTGTGTGTGTGTGTGTGTGT
>JALQXR010000385.1 GCA_023263105.1 Marivivens sp.
AAACCCGACCAACTGGCAACCCTCGGTATCGCGCTGGTCATCATGCTGGCGCTGCACCTGATGCTGTCTCGCACTACCTTTGGTTTTGCCTTGCGGGCCGTAGCCGAGAACCCCGGCCTTGCACAGGTCAATGGCGTCAATCTCAAGCGCATGATCATCACGGTCTGGCTGCTGGGCGGCGGGCTTGCCGCGCTTGCCGGGGTGTTCTACGGGCTGACAAACCAGATCACCCCGGTGATCGGTCGGGATCTTGTGCTTCCGATCTTTGCCGCGACAATCGTCGGCGGTATCGGCTCGATCTACGGGGCGCTTCTGGGTGGGTTCATCGTCGGATTGGCCGCCAACATGGCGCTGATGATCCTGCCTTCCGGCTACAGCCCTTCGGTGCCTTTCCTGCTGATCCTTGCTGTATTGCTGATCCGGCCCAACGGCCTGTTCGGAGAGGCCCGGACATGATTGGTGTGATTTCGTACCTCGTTTTCTTTACCACCGTGGCCTCGATCCTCGCCATCGCTGTGCTCGGATTAAACCTGCAATGGGGCAACACCGGCCTGTTCAACGGTGGCGTGGTTGCCTTCTTCGGAGCAGGAGCCTACGGCACATTGTGGCTGGGCGGCACGCCGCAGTCTGACCATATCGGCGGGTTCGAACTGGCCTATCCGCTGGCCCTGCTGGGAGGCATGACCATGGCCGCCGCGCTGGCGTGGGTGGTGGGTGTGCTCACACTTCGGATGCGTCACGACTATCTGGCAATCTCCACCTTCGGTGTTGCGGTGGCCTTTGAAAACCTGATGCGCAATGCCGAGACGCTGACCGGCGGCGCCAAGGGCCTGCGCGGCTTTGAAAGACCCTTGCGTGACACGCTAGGAGACGGCTTTCTGTACAATATCGCCTTTCTCGCATTTGTGCTCGTCCTGCTCTGGGCCACATACCGGTTCCTTCAGATCCTCGTTGCCTCTCCCTTCGGACGGCTTTTGCGCGCGATCCGCGAAGACGAAACCGCCGCGCGATCCCTTGGCAAAAGCCCAGCCCG
>JALQXR010000386.1 GCA_023263105.1 Marivivens sp.
CGTCGATGAGTGTGGAGATGGTGGTGGCGACCGACAGCCATCCAGTGAGAAGACCGTACGCAGCGGAGAGGATGAGCTGTTGATCGCGAACGGCGTACAGAGACGCCCACGCCGTCAGGGCCGACGCGGCGAGCGCGACGAAGGCGATTCCTCGCACGCGCGTTACGGTGGCGCTCCAGACGCAGGTGATGGCGAGCGAGACGCATACGAGAATGTGGGGATAGAGAGGGGAGGGAGAGACGCGCGTGGAACCGAGTACCACAGCCGATGCGGCAAGCAGCGTGTAGATGAGTCCCCAGATGGAGAAGGCGACGTTGCGCGGGGCGATGGCGGACGTGGGGGTCATTGTGAAATCCACAAAGGACGCAGAGACGAGGGAGGCGAGCGTGCACGTTCCCAATGCGATCGCGATGGCGCGCATTGATATGTGTACACGATTATGAGAGACGTGTTGAAAAAAAAGTGCACGCACCTCAGAGAACAACAAGTCCGACTCCGGCGGTGCGTTGCATTGACCACCCACCCACACACACACACACACACACACACACACACCACCACAGGCGGCGACGATGTCAACTGCTCTTTTCCATCACGTGTGTGACAGTAACCCCGTTTGCGTGAATCCTACGCCGCGTACGTACATGACGGCGGGCTACGTCGACCGTCACGCGTACGAGGGCGTCTGTGACAAAACCCCTCCTCACGACCACGACGTCGTGGACGGCGACATGGACTACTACCGTTTCGACACTCGCCGCGCGCGGAAACGTACACGGTCCGGTGTGTACCGAGACGCGACCGGTGCGCGCCCCGAAGGGATCCTTGATACTTCACCGTCCTCTGAATCGGAGCAGCGGAATAGCAGTTTCCGTTCAACGGGACCGCGGTACGAGGAACGTCGCCAACGGCGTCGACTCGACCGGCGCGAGGTCTGGGTTCGAGAAGGCCCTCTGCGTCGAGACATTTGTTACCAGTAACCCATGCAAAAACTGTGACGCTGCGTTTCCACGTCACGAGAACTGGGATGGA
>JALQXR010000387.1 GCA_023263105.1 Marivivens sp.
GGCTTTCAGGTGCTGACCGAAACGGGGCTTTTGCCCGGGGCGCTGATGCGCAATGCCGGACTAAAGTTCGTCTGCCGCACCGTTGGCCTAAAGGTCGAGACAGCCGCAAGCGACTTTACCAGCGCCTATCAAAAGGGCGCCGTGATCGACATTCCGATCGCGCATCATGACGGCAACTATTTTGCTGACGACGAAACGCTGGCACGGCTGAAAGCCGAACACCGCATCGCGTTCACCTACACCCAGAACCCGAACGGCGCGCGCGCCGACATCGCGGGCATCCTGTCGGACAACCGCCGCGTGCTTGGCATGATGCCGCACCCCGAACGTGCGGTCGACGACCAGCACGGCGGCACCGACGGTCAGGCGCTTTTCCGCGGATTGCTGGGTGCGCTGACCACCGCCTGAGCCTCTGCTATTGTGGGCGCTTGTGCGCGGACCTAGACTGGTGTCATGACAAAGACCGCCATCTCGACGGCACCGCGCCGGACCCGTGGGCGCTGGCTTACGCGGCTGGCGGTCGCCAGCTTTGTCGCGATTTCGATCTCGGTCATTTTTTACACCAACAACCTGCTGACCGAGAGGTTCACCGAAAGCACCAGAAACCGGTCCGAAGTCCGGATGACGCTGTTTGTCGGCAACATGCTGAGCGAACTGCAGCGGAATTCGATCGTGCCGCAGTTGCTGGGACGTGATCCCGAGCTGGTCAGGGCGTTGCAAACAAACGACTATTCGCAATCGACCCAGCGGCTTCTGTCCTATATCGACGAAATCGGCGCAGCGTCCCTGATGCTGCTTGACCGCGACGGGCGGACCGTCGCCGCGTCGGACCGGACGCGGTTGGGCGAAAGCCACAGTTCATCGCCCTATTACGTGAACGCGCTGCGCTCGAATTCGACGATCTTTACCACCTATGAAAAACCGACCGGCGGGTTCGGCTTTGTCTATTCGCGCCGCGTGGGCGAGGGCGGCACGACGCTGGGGGTGCTGACGGTCGAAGTCGACCTGCAGAAATTCGAACGAAGCTGGG
>JALQXR010000388.1 GCA_023263105.1 Marivivens sp.
GCGTTACCAATAGTGGGCAATCTGGTCATGCAAAAAACGGAAAACTGCTGCAGCAAATAAACTGGCGACCCTGCTCGTAGAAGGGGACAGATGCGCCACCTTTTCCGGCGCAAGCGAGGCGGCAGCGGTGATCGCGTACCCGCCCGCCGAATGGCCGATCAGCACCGTCGGAGCCGACAAAGCGTCGACGATCGCCTTGGCATAGCTGTCCAGTGTGACCTTGGACAAAGGTGTGCGGTCCGCCCCCATGCCCGGCAGGTCCAGCGCGGATACGCTGTGCCCCAAGGCAGCCAGCTCGGGCGCCAGATCGCGCCAGCACCAAGCACCATGACACGAGCCATGGACCAGAAGGATGTCAGACATGGCCGATCTCTTGCAGGAAGCCGGTCAGGACCTTGGCGTATTCCTTGGGCTGTTCGACGCAAGGCAGGTGGCCCGCGCGGCGGATCAGGTGGAATTTCGAGCCCGGGATCAGATCGACGGTTTCGCGCACCAGATCGGGCGGGGTTGCCCCGTCATCCGATCCCGCGATGCCCAGCGTCGGCAGTCGCAGCCCGCTGGTTGGCGTATAGAAATCCGTCCCCGAGATCGCCGCGCAGACCCCTGCGTAGCCTTGGGGCGGCGTCGCGACCAGCAACTCTCGCCATGGGGCAACCGCAGGGCTTTCGCGGAACTCGCGCCCGAACCATCGCTGTAGAATGCCGTCGGCCAGCGCCTCCATCCCGTCGCGGGTGACAGAGTCGATGCGGTCCTGCCAAAGCTGCGCGGTTCCGATCTTTGCGCCGGTATTCGACAGAACGAGTCCCCGTATCAGGTCCAGCCGTTTGACCGCCAGACCTTGGGCGATCATGCCGCCGACCGACAGGCCGACAAAGACGCAGTTCTTGACCTCCAAAGCGTCGCAGACCGCCTCGGCGTCGCCAACCAGCTGCCCCATCGTATAGGGCGCGGGCGGGACGTCCGACCGTCCGTGGCCGCGTTTGTCCATGCGGATCAGGCGCAAGTTGTTAGGCATATGAGGCAGGATCGG
>JALQXR010000389.1 GCA_023263105.1 Marivivens sp.
TTCCCGGTTGCTCGTCTGCCGCCACCACGACCTCGCCCTTTCGGGTCACGACTGTGACCGGAGCGATTTCCACATCGAACCCGCCGCTGCGTTGCGCCTCGAGCGCACGCGACAAGGAGGCCAGGGCATAGTCATCCTGCGCTGCCCGGGTAAACTGGAAGGCTTCCGCGCAATTCTCGGCAAAAGTCCCCATCAGACGCCCCTTGTCGTAGGCGTCTTCCAGTCCGTCCAGAAACATGTGGTCAATCACCTGACCATGACCTATCCGGGCGCCCCCACGCATCTTTGGCAGCAGGTATGGCGCATTGGTCATCGATTCCATGCCACCAGCCACGATCACATCAGCATGACCCAGAGCAAGCCTGTCAAAAGCAATCATCGCGGTCTTCATTCCCGAACCGCACATCTTGTTCAAAGTTGTCGCCGGAACGTCTTCGCCCAGTCCGGCGGCAAAGCCCGCCTGTCGGGCCGGGGCCTGCCCTTGGCCAGCAGACAAAACACATCCCATCAGGACTTCGTCGACGCGGGGACCGCCTGCAGCCTCAAGCGCGGCGCGGATCGCGATACCTCCCAGTTCCGGTGCGTTCAGATCCGACAAGGCGCCCTGAAATCCGCCCATCGGTGTTCTGGTTGCGGCGGCAATGACGACATCCTGCATCTGGTCTCTCCTTGCGTTGCCCCCTGCTTACCGGATCGAAAGGAATGCCGTCTAGTCTGCCGACATCCGATGATGCGCTGATTGAACAGGCAAGGCAGATGAAGCTCGAAACCGAAAACCGCGCGGATCTGCGCATTTTGACCGTAGACGCAGAACGTATCGACGCCGCGGTGGCAATTCGTTTCAAAGAAACCGTGCGAGAAGCCACGCAAGATGCGCCGCCGCGTGTCGTGCTGAACCTGTCCCGGGTCGAATTCATTGATTCAAGCGGTCTTGGCGCAATCGTCGCGGCAATGAAGTTGCTGCCGACGGGCTCAGCTCTCGAACTTGCATGCCTACGTCCCTCTGTCGACAAGGTCTTTC
>JALQXR010000390.1 GCA_023263105.1 Marivivens sp.
GAAAATCAATTGGTCGTCGACTTGCAGGCGACAAATTTGAGAAGCTTCGGAAGGAGATACTGTAAGGTGGTCGTCGGCTTTCTCAAGTCTCGTCGTTGGCAAATTGACGACCACCTTAGTACGTTCATGGGAACGTATGCAACGGAAAAGATTGACTGCAACTACACTCCTGACTGCAAAAGACCCTAAACAACGGTGTTCAGGGAATCTACAACCTGGGAGTCTATACTCTGGGGTGTTGTTGCAGACTGATGTTTTACAATCTCTACAATTTAAAGGTTTACAGGACTCGGGTCTGTGGGTCTATACAGGGCTCGGGCTACCGATTTTGGCTCTGGAAGGCCACCTTCTGACTTGAGGTCTACAGTCTGTGTGTCTGCGCTACGAAAGACATTTGCTTTATCACTGATTACAGCGACTTATAAACGCTTAATAACGAAAGTCATACTTCAAACAATTGTGGCGTTGCTGTGTTTTGTCAGCACTGCTACTTGCCAGTAACTGGTAATTCAATGTCTTGCGGGCGAGCCTCGTATATTATGGCGTCGCAGGACGAGCCTTGTGTCTGTGTGTGTGTGTGTATGTGTGCGTATGTGTGTGTGTGCGTGTGTGTGTGTATGTGGCAGGTCAAGCCTTGCGAAGACTCAAAGCTGATGTGGCAGGTCAAGCCTTGCGAAGACTCAAAGCTAATTGCTTTGCCACTTCACAATCCGATAGAAATTCGGCACAGCAATGTGACGAACGTCGCCGCCCTTCCAGGAAATGTGCGCTTCAATAATTGCGTCGCATGGGAAGTAACCGTTCTGGCCAGACACCTTTATTACGCCGCTGATTAGTGACGTGCTCACTCCGTAATGACCGCCTCTTTCCGTCCGTGCAGCACAGAAATGATACTACCCTGCCTGAGCTCACCTTTGGATGTGCTCGAGCATTTATTTCAGTTCAAAAAAAAACAATCGAAAGCCAATTGAAAATGTTCGATTTATTTCAAGCCTTCTTTGCATAATGCATGCCGCTGGG